>JBBKVU010000607.1:0-13791 GCA_037968595.1 Comamonas sp. | reverse complement strand
GCGCGCGCCAGTGCCAAGGTGCCTTTGCAACTGCGCCACGGCCAGGAAGCCACCAACACCGTGGCCATCTCGGGCGACATCGTGCAACTGGGCAAGCCGTCCTTCGGCGACCAGGACGGCATCCAGATGATCACTATCCCCCTGCGCTTCATCCCCAGCGATGCGGGCAATGACGAGTGGTCCATCACTGTCTAAGCCGTTTGCATCCGACTTCTTTACGCAATTCTCTATCAAGAAAAAATCACCATGGCCGTAATTCTTTCCTCCGTCGCCTTCTGGGCTCCCATCACTTTCGCCCGCGTCGGCGATGATCAAAAGCCCGAAATCCTGAAGTTTCGTGCACGCTTCAAGCACCTCAAAAAGTCCGAACGCCGGGCGCTCGACCGCCGCCTGAATGTTCGGGCCTTGACTGCGCCCGTGCGTGAAGAACTGCAGGCGCGGATCGACCAAGAGGTAGTAAAGGGTTCAGAGAAAGAAGAGCTGCAGCTGCTTCTGTCCGCCGTCCCCATCACGGATGCTGAGTTGCTGAACGACCTCCTGGTGGACTGGGACCTCAAGGACCGTGAAGGCAAGTTCATTCCCTACACCATCGCTGTGCGAGAAGAACAGGAAGAAGCCCTGGACGGTCTGGAAGCGGCCATCGTGACTGGATATTTCGCCGCGAAGCGTGAAGCAGTGTCGCCAGAGGCCATCGCAAAAAACTCCGAGGCGCCGTCCGCCACTTCCTGAGCGGAGGCGCCACAGAGCAAGCCACCGAGGAAGAAAAGGCCGAGCTGGATGAGCAATGCAGCTTGCTCGGCCTCGATCCTGACCAGCTTCTAGACGCCAATGACACGGGCATGAAGCTGGACCAGGCAGGCGGTGACTACGAACTGCCTCCCGAGCTGTGGGATGCCTGGCAGTGCTTTGTGGCCACCTGGAACCAATGGCGTGTCCACATTGGCATGACGGACGTGCTGTACGACGGGATAGACCAGGGTTCACTCTTCGCCTGTATGCAAATGCTGGGCATCAAGAAACGTAAGCAGCGCGAAGTGTTCACGCATATGCATGTGCTTGAAAAAGAAGCCCGCAGATTGCGCAATCAGAAGCAGTAAAAGGAAAAAGTCCGGATGGCCGAAGAATTCAAAGTCGCAGTCAAACTGCATGCCGACGCATCGCAGTACACGGCAGAATTCGACCGCGCCGGGCTGACTGCCCAGGCTTTCATCGCGCAGTTGCAAGGCGGCGGCAAACAAGCTGCAGCGGGCCTGCAGGCAGTCGCAGCCCAGGCCGAAAAGATCGGCAGCACGGTGTCGGCCAGTGGACGAGTAGCGGCTACCGGCCTGGAAAGCACGGCATCTGCCGCCCAATCGGTAGGGGCGGCCCTGCGAGCCGCTGGCGCCCAAGGCGCCGAAGGCCTGGAGCGTGTAGCGCAGGCCAGCAAAGGCGTTCAATCCTCACAGTCCCAGGCCACTGCGGCAGGAACCCTGTTCCTGGCAGGGTTGCGTGAACAGATCACGTTGTCGGGAAAATCTGCGGACGAGCTGCTGCGTTACCGCGCCGCGCAGTCTGGCGTGGCGGCAGAAGCTGCACCGCTGATCCTGCAGTGGAAAAACCAACGTGCAGCGCAAGAATCCGCAGCCGACGCGGCTCGCAAGGAAGAAGCAGCGCAACGCGAAGCCAGCGCGGCCAAGCACAGGGCGGCCGGCGCAGCAGACTCTTTCATGGCCAGCCTGCGCGACCAGGTCGCGGTCGCGGGGAAGTCCACAGAAGAGCTGATTCGCTATCGTGCCGCGCAGGCGGGCGTGGCCAGCGAGGCGGCGCCCCTCATCACCCAGCTGCAAAACCAGAGGACTGCCCAGCAAGCCGCAGCAGAAGCTGCCCGCATCGAGGAAGCAGCCCAGCGTGAAGCCATCGCTGCCAAACAGCGGGCGCAAGGCGCCGCTGACTCGTTCATTGCCAGCCTACGCGAGCAGGCCGCGATCCAAGGTAAGTCCGCGGCCGATGTCATGCGCTACCGTGCCGCCCAGCTGGGCGTAACCGACGCCTCTGAGCACTACATTCAGGCCATTGAAAAGGCGTCCGGAGCCAACGGCAAGGCCGCGCTCTCGGCGGGTCAGCACGCCCAAGCGATGCGCATGCTGCCCATGCAAATGACAGACGTTGTCACCAGCGTGGCCAGCGGCATGCCGATCTGGATGGTGGCAATCCAGCAAGGCGGCCAGGTCAAAGACTCATTCAATGGTGTCGGCAATGCGTTCAAGGCCGTCGGCAGCCTGGTCACTCCAACGGTCGCCGGCGTGGGCCTTTTGGCGGGCGCGGCGGGCCTGGCGGCAATCGCATACAACAGGGGCTCGGCGGAAGCCGACGGGTTTCGCAATGCCATTGTGATGAACGGCGGCGTAGCCGGTGTCACCGTCAGTCAAATGACCGACATGGCCAAGGCCATCGGTGAGGTCGCAGGGGGGCAGCATGCTGCATCTGGGGCCCTGACGGAGATGGCCGGCAGTGGCGCCGTTGCTGGCGAAAGCCTGCAGAAGTTCACCCAACTGGCGATGGAACTGGAGAAATACGCTGGCCAGCCCGTGAAGACCACGGCTGAGCACATGGCCCAGCTGGGCGAGGCGCCAGTCAAGGCCAGCCTCAAGCTCAATGAGCAATACCACTACCTGACCGACGCGGTCTATCAGCAGATCAAGGCGTTGGACGCCAAAGGGCAGAAGGACGAAGCGGCGGCGCTGGCACAAAAGACCTATGGCGATGCCATGGCCGAACGCACAGGCACGCTCAAGAGCAGCCTAGGGACATTGGAGCGAGTCTGGGATAGCCTGGGTAGCACGGCCACCAAGGCATGGAACGCCATGCTCAACGTCGGCCGCGCAGCGACGCTCACAGAGATCCGCGCCAAGGTTGATGAAACGACCCGTGAACTCAACGGGCTGATTGCCACCACGGGCACCACTACCGAGGGTGGCGCGTATGTGGACGTGGGCGCCCGCCAGCGTGCCCGCAAGATCGCAGCCCTGCAAAAGCAGCTGGGCGATCTCAATGCCCAGGCTGCGCCGTTGGAAGCCGAAGACGCACAGGCTCAGCTCAAGGCGCAGCAGCAGGCCGATGAAGAAGTGAGATTGGCCGCGCGTCAGCGCGTCGATGAGATGCGCAAGTCTGTGCGCGCCCGCGCCGATATTCGCAAAGACGAAATTAAGCAGCTTGATATTGACAGGGACACATTGGGCCTGAGTCAAAAGGAATACGACAAGCTGGTGGCTGGGATCAATGAAAAGTACAAGGACCCCAAGGGCAGTACTGCGGGACAAGTCAACGTAACGGACACCCAGCTTGCCAACCTGCGCAGCCAGCTCCAGGCCGCCAAGCTGTACCACCAGCAGTTGGTCACCCTCGGCGCTGGCGCTTCGGAGCTGAACGCTGCCGAGCGAGAGTCGCTCAAACTCGCAGAGCAGGTCAAGCTGACAACTGATGCGAAGACACTGGCCAAGCTCGCGGAAGCCAAAGCTGCGGCAGATGCATTGGGCGTGCAGCTGCGCAGCAACGAAGGGCTGGAGAAGTCTTACAAGGCTCATCAGCAGCTGATCGACACCACCAGCAAGGATGCGGACACCATCCTAGAGCGCGCGCGCAGCCAAGAAGCCGCAAACACGGTATTCGGTAAGGGCCGCACGGCCATTGAGCAAATGACCCTTGCCACGCTGCAACACCAGATGACCGAGGCCCAGGGTACCGACCGCACGGACCCCAAGTACATCGCCGCCCTTGAACGCAAGATTTCAGCGCAAAAACGCTTTGTCGACTCCTTGGGCCAGGCCGACTATAAGGCTGTCGCCGCGCATGCCGACGAGTTGCTGCGCAACGCACAGGAGTTGTCCAAGACCTATGAGAACGAGCTGGCGCTCTCTGGCCTCACCGGCTTGGAGCGAGAAAAGATCGTGGCCCAACGTGCCGTCGAGCTGAAGTATGCAAAGGAACTTGCAAAGCTGAATCAACAGTCCTTAACTGACGACGAGAAGAAGGCAGCACGTAAAAAGATTGAAGAAGCGCGCGACATCGAAACATCCGCAGCGCTCGCCAAGGCCCAGCAAGACCACATGGGCAAGGCCTCTGAAGAAATCAACCGCAGCCTGACAGATGCGCTGTTGCGCGGGTTCGAGAGCGGCAAAGGATTTGCGGAAAACCTTGGCGACACTGTTAAAAATATGTTCAGCACCATGGTCTTGCGTCCAACCATCAGCGCGGTCATGACACCCATTTCTGGCGTGATCAACGGCGTGGTGCAGCAAGGTCTGAGCGCGGTGGGCCTTGGCGGTGGGCCCAATTTGGCAGGCATGGCCAGCAACGCGGCCAGTCTGTACAACATGTACAGCGGCGGTGGCCTGCTGGGCAATGCCGCCAGCACCGTTGGCGGTTGGATGGGCTTGGGCAGCTCTGCAGCGGCGCCAGGCGCTGGCCTTTCTGTGAGTTCTACGGGCTATGGCCTGTCGGCAGGCTCGACGGGGCTGGGCCTGGCTCCTAAGGCAGGCGCAATTGGCTCAAACATCGGAAATAGCGCCGCCGCTACCTACGGCGGCACCGGTGGCGGCGTGACCAGTGGGGGGGCCAGCGCGGGTGGAGCGGGTACAGGCGCTGGTGGATTTGCCGCTGGCGCGGCCGGCGTGGTCGGGGGCTACTTCGCGGGCAAAGCCATTTCAGGCGGCTACTCGGCCTGGGGCGACAGCGGGAACCGGATGGTGACCACCGGCACGGCTATCGGGGCAGCAGTAGGCTCCATTTTTCCTGTCATCGGCACAGCTATCGGTGCAGTGGTTGGCGGCGCCATTGGCGGCGCAGTCAACAAGGTTTTCGGGCACAAGCTCAAAGACACCGGTATCGACGGCACCTTCGGCGGTGAAACCGGCTTTGAAGGCCAGCAGTTTCAGTTCTACAAAGGCGGATGGCTGCGCTCTGACAAGACGGAATACAGCGCCCTGGACGAGTCGATGCGTGAGGCTTGGGGTGGCCAGTACCTTGCGCTTCGCGAAGGCACCACGGCGATGGCCGAGACGCTGGGCCTCGGCGCTGATGCCCTCACTGGGTTCACGTCAACGGTCAAGCTCAGCCTGAAGGGCCTTTCAGAAGACGACGCGGCCAAAGCAATCCAAGCGGAGTTTGACAAGGTGGCCGAGTCTATGGCCAGTGCTGTGCTCACTACTGGCGAATATTCGCGTGCAGACGAGACCCGCGTCCAGACACTCGCACGTCTGTCTACCCATCTGTCGGCTGTCAATGCCGTGTTCGAAACGCTGAACACCACGCTCTACGGCTCCAGCCTGGCGGGCGCTGACATGTCGAGCAGCTTGATTGATTTGTTCGGTGGTATTGACCAGTTTGGTGCCGCTACAAGTACCTATTTCAAGAATTTCTACAGTGTCGAAGAACAACGCGCTGCAGCCCTGCGCTCGCTGCAGCAGAAGTTGGGATCGGTCAATCTGTCGTTGCCAGACATCAACGCAGAGGACGCTGTTGCGCAATACAGGGCATTGGCTGACGCGCAGGATCTGACGACTGAGTCAGGCCGCAATGCCTGGGCAACCCTGGTGCAGCTTTCTGGCGCATTTGCAGAACTCACCAATTCCGCTTCGGCCGCAGCGGCCACAGCAGCGGCCACTGCAAAAGCCACGGCCACCAGCGCCGCCAACGCGGCGGCGGCCACGGCCGCCACTTTGCAGCAGCAGCGGTCCAACCTGATCAGTCTGGAAACCAAGTTTGCCAATGGCGGCTATTCGGCCGCGTACAAGGCGCAGGACGCCGTCAAGAATCTGCAGCTCGCGATTGGCGGCAACGTGATCGAAGAAGATGTCCCCGCCCTGGTGAAAATTCTGCGCGGAGCGACCTCAGAACAGGTTGAGGCGTACTTCCGCGAGGTGTGGGGCTCGCTCGACACCGTCGAGGCGCGCAAACACTTGATCGAATTTGCAAATGGCGCTCTGGATGTCGTGGCGACCGATACCGCAACGCGGGACGCAGCGCACAAGGCTGCAATAGACACCGCATGGTCTGAATTGCAGCGATCTGTCGACGCAGGGCGTCAGATTGCCGGGCTTGCCAAGCAGGCGGCGACGGATTTGATTGGCGAAATTAGAGGGGTGGTTGATGTCCTGCGCAGCAACGTGCGAAGCCTTTACGGCGAGGTCGATAGCACGGCTGCGATGGCTGCCTCGGAAGGCCGGGCCGTCATTGATTCGGCGCTGGCGTCGGGGATAGTGCCAGATCAATCCGAGCTGTCTGGCGCCATCGCGGCCATCACCGGAAATATGCAGCGCACTATGTACGCGTCGCAGTTTGAAGCCGACCGCGAAAGACTGGTCCTCGCTGGCGAACTTGCAGTCCTGCAAGACTCTGGCGAGAAGCAGCTGACAGCAGCCGAGCGGCAGCTCAACGCCGCTGAGGCTCAGCTGGTGTACTTGGACGGCGTGCTGGCCTCTGGCCAGGCGCAGCTCGATGCGATCAACGGCGTCACTGGCAGTGTCGACGGGAGCGCTCTGCGGGTTGAGGAAGCGTTATCCAATTTGGCGGCGGCGATCCTGGCACAGAAGGCGGGCCAAAGCGCAGGCGGCAGCGGCGTCCCTGACAGCATTCTCAAGATGGTGGGTGACGCGTGGGCTGCCGGAGACAAGCTCACTGCGAAGAAACATGTCCGCGACTACGGCATCAGCAACGAACAGTTGCAGGGCGCTTTTAACCTGAACTACGCCGACCTGCGCTACCTCTACAGCCAAGGCATCACAGATCAAAACCCGGGCGCGTACAAGTTCAAGTCCAACACCCCCGAGGGCATTTACAAGGAAGCCAAGTCCCAGGGCCTGTCTATGTCCGATGTGGACCAGATCATCGGCGCGCCGTCGGGCACGGCCGCAGAGTGGGCCAAGCAAAACGGGTTGCCCGCTTTTGCGGACGGCGGCTATCACACAGGTGGATGGCGCATGGTCGGTGAACGTGGGCCAGAGTTGGCATTTACAGGCCCGGAACACATCTACAGCAACTCTGATACCAACCGCATGCTGGGCCAGGCCGCTGCGTCAGGCCCAGCGTTGACCGAAGCTTTGCAAGGATTGTTCCTGCAGATGCTGAACCGCCTTGGGAAATTGGAGTCGCTGCTGATGGCCGGGAATGGCACGCGCCAGGAGTTCTTCGAACAATTCGAGAACCTTACGGACGGCGGCAATGAGGCCCGTGTGCGTGTCGTGAATAAGAAAATCATAGTGGGGGCTGCGTAATGGCAACAGGGAGTACCAGCGCCGGCATATTGGTGCCGATACAGATCACCGAGGAGATGCTGAAAAGTGGCACGACGCTGCCTGCGCTCGCGCCTGGAGAGGTGGCATGGGTGGCCAGCGCGGTCTACGCCGTTGATGACCTGCGCATCTATAAGGGCGGTGTCTATTCGTGCGTGCGCGAACATTCTGCACGTACCTCCACACCAGACGTCGACCCGAAGTACTGGCTCTATAAAGAGCCGAGCATGCGCATGCTGGCGTTTGACGACTATGGATACACGGTCACGCGCACCACAGGCGAGCTGGTCTACGTCATCCAGCCCGGATTCTTCAGCGGTATCGACCTGGACAACCTTGAAGGCGACTACGCCGAGATCACCGTGCGAGATGCACCAGGTGGAATCGTTATCAAGCACTACGAAGCTGACTTGTATGCCCAAGCCCTCGGGCTGTACGAGTTGCTCTTTACGCCTTTGGCGCCACTGCGCAAGCTATCCCTTTCGGGCATCGAGACCTACCCCGAAGCCGAGTTGACGATCCGCATCACATCGGGCTCTAGCGAAAATCCCGGCCCCGTTGGAGTGGGGCGTATCACCATCGGCGATTGGCGCACGCTGCTGGGGACCTCGCTGCGCGGCGGCGTCGAATGGCGGCCCAGCGTGGAACTGAAGACCTATACGCACTTCGAAGAACAAGAAGGTGGGTCAATCAAAGTGACAGTTCGGCCCTCTGGTGTCAACGTCACTTGCCAGGTGCTTGTCGACGCCGACGAAGCGGCCGCTGCTGTTGATCTGCTGCTGTCGGTGCTGCGCAAGCCGGTGGCGTTCATTGGCACAGATATCGGCAAATACAGCTACATCAACACCTACGGTTTTATCAGCGCGACCGCCTCACCTGCCGACGTGAAGGACGCAACATTTTCACTAAAGATCAAAGGACTTCCCTCTCATGACTACTGAAGTACTCACGGAAATTGTTCCTGCGCCCGCTGTTCGCAAACCCAGTGCGTTTCCGAACCGGGCAGACCGGCAGAACCGCACATACAACACCAAAGCCGAAGGCTGGGCGGTATCGATCATCCCCGCAACCGAGGACATGGAAGCGGCTGGTGTAGCCGCGCATACCAATGCAGTTGCAGCAAAAGAACGCGCGCAGATCGCGGACGCCAAGGCCGGCGAGGCAAGCGACAGTGCAGCAGCAGCAGCAGCCGATGCGCTGCGCCTGGCATCGCTGGATGCCCTGTGGCTGGGCGCCCTGGCGGCAGATCCTGCGACCGGGCGCAACGGCGCGCCGCTGGCGGCGGGTAATGCGTATGTCAACACCGCAACGGGCTACATACGCGCGTACAACGGCACGGCCTGGGTGCAGGGCCTGGGCGCTGTTGCTGGTGTGAAGTCACTCGCTGGCCAGATGGGCGACTTGGCACTTAAGACCGTAGCGGGTCAGCCGTTGCTCGGGGCCGGGGATATTGGATTTGTCAACAGCTATGGGGTGGGGGAGATGTATACAGGCATCAACCCTCCCAGCGAAGGCGTGTGGCTCAAAACAGGAGAGCTTTATCTCAAATCGCAGTACCCGGAGCTTGCTGCGGCGTTGCCCGTGTCACGCATACCGCTGAGTTGGTCACCTGAAATAATTGCAGAATTGACTCCTCCGAATGTCCTTACGGGCTTTGTAATCAGCTTGGACAAAACAGTGGTTATGTCGGCGCTCTTTGGGAGTGCCGGCTCAACTAGTTCGCCCCTCAAGATTAGCCGTGACTTCGGGGTTACCTGGGAAGATGCCACGTTGCCGACTGGATTCGCGTCAACATTTCTCTCTGCAGTGGATAAGACCACCGGTACTTTCTATTTTGCGGGCTTCGACAGCGTAACGAACACGTTGCTCAAGCTCGCCAGCACCCGAGATTTCATCAGCTGGACAGTCCAGAAAGTCGCTCCTTCGACAAGCTTTGCCATGGCAAACGGCATTCAGAGCATGGCGGCGGGTGGAGGAGTCGTAATGCTGCAAGAGGCAAATTTGGCTGGGCGATATATCGCCAGTGACAATGACGGCGTGTCATGGGCTGGGGGACTCATGCCGGGGGCTGCAGCGTTATGGGCCTGCGCGCACACCGAGGGACAGAAATTCGTCGCAATACCCAATGCGGCGAACCGCGCCGCAACTTATGTGCATGGCGCTGGGTGGACGGCTAGAACGACAGTGGCCGGCGCCGCCAGCAGCGGTGATGTTGTTGCGGATGGACTGAACGTGTTTGCTCCCATGGTTGGCACCGTTCCTCTTGCATCGACTGATGGCGGGGCGACGTGGGCAACAACTGCCCCAGGCGCGGCTCTTACAGGCAAAGGCGCTATATCCGGCACAGCAAGAGCCGTGGTGCGCTCCACAGATCAGATGGCCGCTCGCGCAGCAATATATGAACCCGTCAGCGCAAATCCAGCAGTGAGTGGCGATCTTCCACAGCTCGCTGGTGGATCCGCGCCTCGGTACAGCCGAGTCGTTGGACACGATGGAGTTTTTCTGTTCATTTCGGAATCAGCGGCAGGCGCAGCAAAAACCCGAGTGGTGCGCATAGACAGCTATGGCTACAACAGATCAACGCATTTTTACGTGCCGCGCGCTACTCCCGCAGCAGGGTTTGAGCAGTGGGTGAGAGCAAAGGATTACGCATGACCACAATCAACGCACACATCACAGATGCGCGCGGCGTATACGCCCGCACGGTACAAGTAGATCCGACTGGGCCGCAGCCTGCGTGGGCCATATACGACAGGGACGGTGATGCCCTTCCAGTGAGCTTGCCGGGCCACACGCGCATGCGCATCGCTGGGACGTGGAGCCAGATACCGGATGCGGAAATACCGCCGCTGCCCGAGCCATCGGTGCCTAGCCCTGGGCCTGTGCCACAAGAAGTCACCATGGCTCAATGTCGGCTTGCGCTGTATGACCTGCACCAGATCAAGACCGACGAGCAGTTCTACGCGCTGACTGACTTGTTGCCGGAGGACAAGCGAGAGCGCGCGCTGCTGGAGCTTCGGACGCGTCCAACGGTTCGGTACGACAACCAGCTGGTCATCGCGTTCTGCGCGGCCATGGATTGGGACCGGGATGAGCTTTTCGAGTACGGAGCGCTGCAGTGAATTGCCTGATCCACACTACGCAACCCGCTTCGGCGGTCCCAAAGCAAACAGGTATGAAGGCAGAGTAACGTGATTTGGACTTTCATCCTCGTAACGCCATTCCTTATTCAGAATCGAGGGGCCATCGCTGAGTCTGTGCATCTCCCCAGCCGTGGTGAGTGCATCGGCTACGCCGAAGGCCGTATGAGCAACACTCCCACGCCGCACACCGCGCTGTGCGTTAACCGCGCCAGCGGAGAAATCGTTGATCTGAAGCGGCCTGTTGCTATGAAGCAGCTTTCCGATAGCCGATAAAAAAGACGGGCGACCTGGCCAGGTGCGCTAACACCTGGCCAAGCCCCCAACCTGCAGATGAGGCCTGCAAGCCAGGCGAAGACCCGCCGCTCTCGAGAGCCCGGCAAGTCTATCGCCTTTCAACCCTTGAAACAGGCTTGCAATGAATGAAATTAGGTGCGGCGGTTGCCGTCGCAAACTCGGTGAAGGTGAGTACACCCGGCTGAGCATAAAGTGCCCTCGTTGTGGGGCCCTAAATCACTTGAGCGCCCCGAGCGCCTTTCCCGAGCGCCGAAGAGCGCCTTCAACCGAAGGGAAAGAACGTGGCAAAAACCACTGCAACAACCAAAGCGGCCAATCGGCCGGGCGAGAACGGATTCAAGTACAAGCCTCAATTCGGCCTGGTGCTGGTTTGCAAGGATGAGAAAGATCAGCAGCGCCAGTTTGCGAAATTTCTCAAACTCGGCTTTTTTCCAAAGGTGGTGTGCGTATGAAAGTGTCCGTACACAACCGATGCAGCGACTTCGACAGCTATCGTGCCGCCCGCGTGAAATCGCTGTTCAACGTGGACAGTGGCGCCGATTTCCAATTGCACGCCGAGCTGGATTTGGAAAGCGCGCCATGGCAGATCGGCGTGGTCGTTGGCCCGAGTGGGTCTGGCAAGTCCAGCATTGGACGCCAGCTGTGGGGCGGCGGGGCCATCTACGCCCCGGCCTGGCCCGCTGACCGGCCCATCATCGACGCAATCGACCCGCAGGGTAGCTTTGACGCCGCCACGTCGGCACTCTCTAGCGTTGGCCTGGGCAGCGTGCCCACCTGGTTGCGGCCCTACCAGGTGCTGTCCAACGGCGAACAGTTCCGTGCCAATCTGGCCAGGCTGATTGCCGAAGCGCCCCGCCAGGCCGTGGTCGACGAGTTTTCCAGCGTGGTGGACCGCCAAATTGCCCGCATTGGTGCTGGAGCCTTCGCAAAGGGATGGCGCCGCACGGGCGGCCAGGCTGTCCTTCTGAGCTGTCATTACGACATTCTCGACTGGGTGCAACCCGACTGGGTCTTTGACACAGCCACCGGCCAATTCAGTCGGGGGTGGCTTCGGCGGCGGCCCCGAATCGACGTCGACCTATGGCAATGCGGCTGGGAACATTGGGCGGCCTTTGAGCCGCATCACTATCTGAAGCTGCCCCGAATGATTGCCGCCACCAATTACGTTGCAACAGTGGACGGCCAACTGGTCGCCCACCTTGCAGTCGGCACGCGCAGTCTCACCGAGGCACGAGCATGCCGCCTTGTCGTCATGCCTGAGTGGCAAGGCGCAGGCGTAGGCCTGCGCTTTCTGGACGCTGTCTGTGAACGCTGGCGGCAGGGGCAAAACCGATACGACCGCCCCATGCTGACTTTGTTTCACACCAGCCACCCGGGCCTAGCCAGCGCATTACGGCGGTCCAGTCGTTGGACGCAGGTATCGGCCAAGTTGACGGGCGTAAGCAAAGCGCGCAGCAAGGAGACCATGAAGCGTTCGGCAGAAAGAAACGGCGGGACTAATACCGGAGCAGGCTACGGCGGCCACTTCCGCGCCGTACAAGGCTTTCGTTACCTGGGAGAGCCCGCATGCGCGTAATGATCGTCGGTCAGAAATGGTTAGGTGCAGAGGTATTGCGCCTTTGCCTGCAACGAGGGTATGAGGTGGCGTCCGTCAGCGCCCCTCGTATCGATGACCGCTTGGCTGCACTGGCTACAGCCGAAGGCATACCGGTGTGCCAGGTAAAGGGGCGCCTGGACGCAAGCTGGGTGCCTGATGGTCTGGACCTGCTCCTCTGCGCTCATGCCCATATTTTTATCCCCCACCAGGCGCGAGATAAAACCAGGTATGGGGCTCTGGGCTATCACCCCAGCCTGTTGCCGCGCCATAGAGGCCGGGACGCGATCCACTGGGCTTTGCATATGAACGAGAAGACTACCGGCGGCACAGCGTACTGGATGGATGACGGAGCAGACACAGGCCCCATAGCAGCGCAGGACTGGTGCTGGATACGGCCGGGTGACTCTCCCGAACTGCTATGGCGCCGTGACCTCGCGCCCATGGGTTTGAGGTTGCTAGGCCAGGTCCTGCACGATATCGAGTCGGGCACAGTGACGAAAGTAACTCAAGACGCCTCGCTTGCCACTTGGGAGCCTGCCATTGCCACCGGCAGGAGCTTATCCAGCGGGTAGCAAATCCCCAATGAAACTGAAAGCCCCTGCAAAGGGGCTTTCTTGTATCTGGCCATTGGCTGTTTCTGTAATTCGTTTGCGCTAACTGAAAGGCTTTTGGGCTGCATTTATCGCACCTACTCAGGGGCACTTATCGCGCGCCGCTTCATGAGGAACTGCCATAGAATGAGAATGGTTCTCGTTCATTTGTCATTTCTTTCTTCACCCCTGCCATGCCGTCCGCCCAGAACACGCTTCACAGTGAAGTCGCCGAGCTGTACACCCACCACCATGGCTGGCTGCAGGCCTGGCTGCGCAAGAAGCTGGGCAATGCCCACCAGGCCGCCGATCTGGCCCAGGACACGTTCGTGCGCCTGCTGTCGCGCGATGCACCCATGCAGGCGCGTGAACCCCGGGCGTTTCTGACGACCGTGGCGCAGCGCGTGCTGGCCAACCATTACCGGCGCCTGCAGCTCGAGCGCGCCTATCTAGAAGCGCTGGCCCAGCTGCCGCCGGTGCGCGCGCCCTCGCCCGAGGACCGCGCCTTGCTGCTGGAAGCGCTGGACGCGATAGACCGCATGCTCGACGGCTTGCCGCCCGCGGTGCGGCGTGCCTTCCTGATGGCCCAGCTCGAAGGCATGAAGCAGGCCGAGATCGCGCAGGCACTGGGGCTGTCGGTGAACACCATACAGCGCTATCTGGCCCAGGCCGGCATGCATTGCTACTTTGCGGTGGCGGCGTGAGGCGCGCCCCGGACGGCGCGCAGTTGGCCGTGCCCGGCGCCGTGGCGCAGCAGGCCGTGGACTGGTGGCTGGTGCTGATGGCGGCCGATGCCAGCGATGCCCAGCGCCAGGCGTGGCAGGCCTGGTGCGCGGCCGATCCGCTGCATGCCAGGGCCTGGGAGCGCATCCAGCAGGTCAACGCGCAGTTGTCCGAGC
>JBBKVU010000606.1:0-3627 GCA_037968595.1 Comamonas sp. | reverse complement strand
GATGGGCAGCTCGCGGCCGCCGCGGTCGACCAACACGGCCAGGCGCACGCAGTCGGGCCGGCCATAGTCATAGAGCTCGTTGAGCACGGCGCGTATGGTGCGGCCCGTGTAGAGCACGTCGTCGAGCACCAGGATGTCGGCGCCGTTGACGTCGAAGTCGATCTGCGTCTGGGCGCTGGTGGCCATGCCGCGCTGCGCGAAGTCATCGCGGTGCAGCGCCGAGGACAGCACGCTGGGCGTGCCCGGCAGGTTCAGGTCCTTGTGCAGGCGCTCGACCAGCCAGGCGCCGCCCGAAGTGATGCCCGCCAGGCGCGTAGAAGCTCCCATGAGACTGCGCACGCCGCGCAGCAGTTCACGGTACAGCGCCTCGGCGTCAAGCACCAGGCTGCCGCTGCCGGCGCCGCCGGCGATGGGATCGTTCATGGAAGACTCCTCAGAAACTGTTCAAGAATGATGCAGGCCGAAGCGGCGTCGGCGTCGCGCGCACCGCCCGACAGGGCTTCGGTGGTGCTGTAGCGCTCGTCGACCTCGAACACCTGCAGGCCGAAGCGTCCGCGCAGCTGGCGCCCGAACTTGAGCGCGCGCGCGGTGTTCTCGTGGGCGGCGCCGTCGGGGTGGTAAGGCACGCCTATCACCAGGGCGTCGGGCTCGAACTCCTTGATGCGCGCCGCCACCTGCAGCATGCGCGCATCGGCGCCTTCGGCCTTGATCGTCGCCTGCGGGGTCGTCAGACCCAGCATGCGGCTGCCCGTGGCCACGCCCGTGCGCTTGGTGCCGAAGTCAAAGGCCAGGAAACTCTGGAAATGCGCGGGCACGACCACGGCGGCGCGCAGCGGCGCATCCGTGGGCGCGCGCGCAGGCGACGGTGCCGGCGGCACCGTGTCGTCAGCGTCGCTCATGCGTGCCCCACTTCCGGGGACAGCGACCAGGCCTGCAGGCCCAGCAGGGCCAGGGCGCGGTCGTAGCGCTCGGCGACCGGGGCTTCGAAAATCAGCCCCACGTCGGCACCCACCGTGAGCCAGGTGTTTTCCGACAGCTCGGATTCGAGCTGGCCTTCGCCCCACGAGGCATAGCCCAGCGAGACAAACACGCGGCGCGGGCCGGCGCCATTGGACAGCGCCTCGAGCACATCCTTGGAGGTCGTCATTTCAAGACCTCCGGGGATGGTCATGGTCGAGGCATAAATGGATTCCTCGGCAACGATGCCTTCGGCAAGAAAAGCATCGTGCAGAACGAAGCCGCGGTCGGTCTGCACCGGGCCTCCCCGGTACACCATGTCGGTGCGCAGGTCTTCACGTCCGAGGGAAAGGTCGATCTTGTCGAGCAGGCCTTCAAGGCTCAATGGCATGGGCTTGTTGATGATCAAGCCCAGAGCGCCACGCTCACTGTGCTCGCACAGGTACACCACGCTGCGCGAAAAAGACTCATCTTCGACGCCGGGCATGGCAATCAGAAAATGGTGCGTCAAGTTGATAGGCGCAGAATCAGCGGGCATTCCTAGATTTTAACGGTGATCCATGGCACTTTCGGGACCTGTGGGCTTGGTCTGGTTGCGGCGCGACCTGCGCACGCGCGACCACGCCGCTCTTTTTCATGCCTTGCGCGGCTGCGCGCAGGTACATTGCGTCTTTCTTTTCGACGCTTCCATCCTCGCGCCGCTGCCGCGCGCCGACCGGCGCGTCGAGTTCATTCGTGAAAGCCTGGTCTCGGTCGACGCGCAGTTGCGCGCGCTTGGCGGCCACGCCGACGCCGGCCTGATCGTGCGCCAGGGCCTGGCCGAGGAAGAAATTCCGCGCCTGGCACAGCAGCTGGGCGCCACGGCGGTGTTCGCCAACCACGACGACGAGCCCCAGTCACTGGCGCGCGACGCGCGCGTGCGCGCCGCGCTGCAGACCGCGGGCGTGGCGCTGCACAGCTACAAGGACCATGTGATCTTCGAGCGCGACGAAGTATTGACGCTGGCCGGCGCGCCGTTCAGCGTGTTCACGCCCTACAAGAACGCCTGGCTGCGCAAGCTCAATGCCTTCTACCTGTCGTCCTACCCGGTGGAGCGCTACGCCGGCCACCTCGCGCCCCGGCCCGCGGCCGATTGCCGGCCCGTTCCCACGCTGGCCGAGATCGGCTTCGAGCCGACCAATCTGGCGCAGCTGGCCCTGCCCACGGGCAGCGAAGGTGCGGCCCAGCTGCTGGCCGACTTCGTGCCGCGGCTGGCGCAATACGGCGAGACGCGCGACTTTCCGGCCGTCAAGGGGCCGAGCTATCTGAGCGTACACCTGCGCTTTGGTACGGTATCGATACGCGAGCTCGCGCGCCTGGCCTGGAGCGAATCGTCGCAGCACCAGAGCCCGGGCGCGGCCGTATGGCTCAGCGAACTGGTCTGGCGCGACTTCTATCACCAGATCCTGGCCCACCATCCGCGCGTGGTGACACTGGCGTTCAAGCCGGCCTATGACGCCATCGCCTGGGAGAGCGGCGCGTCAGCCGAGCGCCTGTTTGCCGCCTGGTGCCAAGGCCGCACCGGCTACCCGCTGGTCGACGCAGCCATGGCCCAGCTCAACCAGACCGGCTACATGCACAACCGGTTGCGCATGGTCGTGGCCAGCTTTCTGGTCAAGGACCTGGGAGTCGACTGGCGCTGGGGCGAACAGTATTTCGCCGAGCAGCTCAACGATTTCGATCTGGCCGCCAACAACGGCGGCTGGCAATGGGCGGCGTCCACGGGCTGCGATGCCCAGCCCTACTTCCGCATCTTCAACCCCATCAGCCAGAGCGAGAAGTTCGATGCCGCGGGCCGCTTCATCCGCCGCTATCTGCCGCAGCTCGCGGCCCTGCCCGACAAGCTGATCCACGCGCCGTGGAAGGCCGGACCGCTGGAGCTGGCGGCGGCGGGTGTGTCGCTGGTCGATGCGGGGGAAGCGATGGGCCCCGCGAGCTACCCACGCCCCATCGTGGACCATGCCGAGGCAAGGGAAAGGACGCTGGCGCGCTTCAGCGTGGTCAAAGGGGCCGTGGACTCTCAATAAACAGCAGAGAATCCGAACCCCGTTCGTCCTGAGCTTGCCTCGCCGGCCGCGTCGAAGGATGAACGGCCTGCGCTCAAGTCATGAGGACGGGCCGTTCGTGGTGCGACGCGACCGGCCAGGGAAGCTCACCACGAACGGCTCGCCGTTCGTGGTGAGCAGGCCGCGTCGCAGGATAAACGGCCCGCCCTCAAGCAGCAGGCACCGCCATCGCCAACGCCGCATAGTGCTGCACCAGGCTCAGCAATTCCTCATCGGAATACGGCTTGCCCAGATAGTGGTTCACGCCGATCTGCTGCGCATGTTCGCGGTGCTTTTGCGCAATGCGTGACGTGATCATGATGATGGGCAGATCGTGCAGCCGCGCATCGGCGCGGATATTGCGCGCGAGATCGAAGCCGTCCATGCGCGGCATCTCGATATCGGACAGCACCACGGCCGGGCGCGCGCCCTGCAGTTTCTCCAGCGCCTGCAGGCCGTCGGAGGCCACTTCGACGCGATAGCCTTCGCGCTGCAGCAGGCGCTGGGTCACGCGGCGCACGGTGATCGAATCGTCGACCACCAGCACCAGCGGCACCTCGCCCGCGCCCGCGGCCTGGGGCTGCAC
>JBBKVU010000605.1:0-7081 GCA_037968595.1 Comamonas sp. | reverse complement strand
GCCCGGCCCTGGTGCGCACGCTGCTACTGGGCAGCGACCGCCTGGCGCTGCTTTCGCCGCTGCAGATCGAAGCCGAGCTGCGCAGTGGCCAGTTGGCCGTCGTGCCGCTGCCCGGCCTGAACGCCAGCCGCACCATAGGTGCCTCGACGCGCCTGGGCGCCAGCCTCTCGCCCGCGGTGCTGGCCTTGCTCGATGAGCTGCGCGCGGTGGCCGGGCAACTGGTGCCGGGCGCGCAACGATGCGCGGCCATCTCGGTCGCTCATGCATGAGATGTCAACGGGCTGCTTGCTGAGGGATTGCGCCAGAACCATGGGTTTGAGCGCGAAGTCAGTCACGCCATGCTTTCGCCGCGAGGATGTGCGGCATATCGTGCTGACCCATCTGGACTTCGACCATGCGGGCGGCCTCGATGACTTTGCGCTGGCCACGGTCCACATGCTGCGCCGCGAGCGCGATTCGGCCCAGGCACAGCGAACCTGGCTGGACCGCCAGCGCTACCCAACGCGCCCAACACCCTTCCCACATTAAATGCGACGCATACGCCTGCAAACACCTGCTTGTCCATTTCGTGCTTGAAACCGGGCGTGACTCGTTTTGTGATCAATTCCCGCAAGAAACCTTCTATTTTTCGTAGTGGTAACGACAGGACAACACCACCACTTCCTGTTCATCGGCGCGGTACACCAACCGGTTGGCTTGATCAATTCGCCGCGACCAATACCCTGAGAGATTGCCCACCAGTGGCTCGGGTTTACCAGTGCCATCAAACGGGTCACGGGTCATTTCGGTCAATAGCGTATTGATACGCTTGAGAGTCTTCTTGTCCTGACCGCGCCAGTACAGGTAATCTTCCCAGGCATCGGGCAAAAACTTGCTCGCTCTGCTCATGGTTCCAGCAACTCGCGGCGCTGGGCCTGTCCTTGCTTGTCATGCGCAACAGCTTCCATCAGGCGCGCAGCGTTCGCTGGCACTTGCAACAAGTACAGCGTTTCCATGATGGAGTTGTAGGTAGACTCAGAAAGCAGTACGGCATTCTCGCCATCGCGGCGATGGATGAGCGTAACGTCCTGGTCCGCCACCACACGGTCAATAACGCCTTTGAAATGACTCCTAGCATCGCTGAAACTAATGACTTGCATGTCCACTCCTACTTGTACGATATATTGTACAAGTCAAAGTGTCTGTCAAGTTGATATTCCTTTTGAGCAATGATCTGGACGTACCTGACCAAGCTTCCTCGGGGCGCAATTCACCGCGCGGATCTGTAGAACAATCTCGGGCATGGATTGCTCGCCAGCAGGCTCAGCCTGCATGGCAGGGGGCGCTGCTGGAATGAATGGGACAGTCGGCAGCGTCAAAGGCAAGAATGCGGACGGCATCGCTGCCCACGGAACCAGTGGTGCACCACGTTCGAGCCCGGCCCTGGTGCGCACGCTGCTGCTGGGCAGCGACCGCCTGGCGCTGATCTCGCCGCTGCAGATCGAGGCCGAACTGCGCTGCGGCCAATTGGCTGTCTGATCGATCCGCTGCTGCGCGCGGACTGAAGCCTCCCACTGCGGGCCTCTCTGCGGGTCATTGCGGATATCGGCAATACGCATGGCGCGCGGGTCGAATCGCATTGGCCGGCCTCGGGGTGAACTGAGATGCTGCGAGGCATCACAGCCCCACGAGGAGACCGCTTCCATGAACCTGGCCCGCCACCTTCTTTGCAGCGCCGCGGCGCTTCCCCTGTTGCTGACCGCCTGCGGCGGCGACGGCTCGCCGCAGGCCAGTGCGCCGCCGCCCCAGTTATCGAAGGCCCAGGGCGGCGCGCTTCAGGCCTGCGGCACGCTGAGCGCCGTGTCCCTGCCCAACACGCGTTTCACTTCTGCCGCCGTCGTTCCCGCGGGCCTGTTGGCCGGCCAGCAGGCGCCCGAGCACTGCCTGGTGCAGGGGCTGATGCACGAGCGCACGGGAGTCAACGGCAACTATGCGATCGGCTTCGAGATGCGCCTGCCCAAGGCCTGGAATGGGCGCTTCTTCTACCAGGCCAACGGCGGCGGCGACGGCGTGGTGTCCACTGCGGTGGGTGCGTCCGGCCCGGGCACGGACACCACCGCGCTGTCCATGGGTTTCGCCGTGCTCAGCTCCGACGCGGGCCACAATGGCGCGCAGAACAATGTCGGCCCCGACCATTTCGGGCTGGACCCGCAGGCCCGGCTCGACTACGGCTACCAGGCCGTGGCCAAGCTCACGCCCATGGGCCGCAAGGTGGTGAACGCGGCCTATGGCAAGGAGCCGGACCGCATGTACCTGGGCGGCTGCTCCAACGGCGGGCGCCATGCCATGGTCGCGGCCAGCCGCCATGCCGCGCAATACGACGGGATCCTGGCTGGTAACCCCGGTTTCAACCTGCCCAAGTCGGCGGTGCAGGGCGCCTGGGACACGCAGTGGCTCAACACCGTGGCCGATTCCACCGCCGCGCTGTCCTCCGCATTCACGCCCGCCGAACTGAACCTGGTGGCCGACCGCGTGCTCGCGCGCTGTGACGCGCTCGACGGTCTCAAGGACGGCATGGTGCTCGATGTGCAGGCCTGCCAGACCACGTTCAAGCTCGACCTGGACGTGCCCACCTGCAGCGGCGCGCGCGACGGCAGCTGCCTGAGCGCGGCGCAAAAAACCGCCCTGGGCAAGATCTTCGGCGGCGCGAAGAACGGCGCCGGAACGGCGCTGTACGCGAGTTTCCCCTACGACCCCGGAATGCGCAGCGGCGGCTGGTCGGTCTGGAAGTACTTCATCAACACCACGCTGGGCGCGGGCTCGCTGCCCTACATCTTCACCACGCCGCCCAACGCGCTGGCGCCGACGGCGCTGGTGGACGGCCTGCTGAACTACAGCATGGACAAGGATGCGCCCAAGATCAGCACCACGGACGGCCTGTTCACCGAATCTGCGATGTCGTTCATGACGCCGCCCGACGCCGATCGGCTGTTCACGCTGCGCGAGCGCGGCGCCAAGCTCATGGTCTACCACGGCACGGCCGACCCGGTGTTCTCGTCGGACGACACGGCGAGTTGGTACACGGCGCTGCGCAAGACCCATGGTGACGACACCGCCAACTTCGCGCGCTACTACCCGGTGGCCGGCATGAACCACTGCTCAGGCGGTGTTGCCACCGACCGCTTCGACATGCTCACGGCGCTTGTCGACTGGGTCGAGGACGGCCGTGCGCCCGACCGTATCACCGCGGCCGTGCGTCCGGCCAATACCGATCTGGCCGCCACTGGCTGGTCCAGCGCCCGCACCCGGCCGCTATGCCCTTTCCCCAAGGTCGCGCGCTACCAGGGCGGCAACAGCGAGTCGGCCGCGAGCTTCGCCTGCGAATGAGGCCCGCCACCGGCCCGGGCATGGGCCGGTGATTGGGGTTAGTCCGGGGCTATCGACAAAACGAATGGGTCGCGATGTGAATGGCATTGGTCGCGCCGGCTGCTTGCTGAGAAGCTGGCGGCAGTGCCAATGAGCACCTACCCCTACGAATCCATACCTATATTTTCAGGAGACAAAAACATGGCATTGCGCAAACTCACCCTCATCGCCGCGGCTTCGCTGGGCGCGCTGGCCAGCCTGGGCGTGCAGGCCCAGACCGCCGCGCCCAGCTCGTCGGTGACCATCTGGGGCGTGGTTGACGCCTTTGCGGGCCGCCAGCAGCTGTCGGGCCGCGACGCGACCACGGTCGTGGGCTCGGGCGGCCTGACGACTTCGCGCGTGGCATTCCTAGGATCCGAAGACCTGGGCGGGGGCCTGCGCGCGAACTTCAACCTGCAGATGTTCCTGCGCCCCGACTCGGGCGACCTGGGCCGTTTTCCCGGCGACGTCGCGTTTGCGGGCCGCTCCACCGTGGGCCTGAGCGGCAATTTCGGCGAGTTCAACATGGGGCGCATGAACTCGCCGCTGTTCTTCACGCTGATGCGCCAGGACGTGTTTGCACTGGGTGCGCTGGGCCCGATGTTCCAGCACATGTTCCCCGGCGGACAGCCCCTCGCCGCGCCGCAGGCCGTGACCGACAGCACCATCAACAACGGTCTGCAGTACGCCACCCCCAACTTTGGCGGCTTTCGCGGCGCCGTGCATTACGGCATGTCCGAGACCAGCCCGCACAAGGGCCGCTCCGGCTACAGCCTGAGCTATATCAACCAGGGATTGGATGTGGCAATCGCGGGTGACCATATCAAGGCCGGTCCGCTGGTCGCGGGCGAGTCCAAGCAGACTTCGCAGCTGGTCAGCGCGTCCTATGATTTCGGCAGCTTCAAGCTGGTGGGCATCGCCCAGCGCCAGAAGCAGGAGTCGCTGCGCAACACCTACAAGATCTACAACCTCGGCGCGAGCATCCCGGTGATGGGCGCGCACAAGGTACTGGTGTCGTACTCGCATACCGATCTGGATGCCTTGGTCGGTGACCGCACGCGCAAGACCCTGGCCTTGTCGTATAACCACTATCTGTCCAAGCGCACCGATCTCTACGTGCTGGCCAGCTCTGACAAGGTCAGCGACCTCAAGCGCGGCACGACGCTGGTCGGCGGCATACGCCACCGTTTCTAAACGGTTCGGCCCGCGTCCGGTCTCCCGCAAGGCCGACGCGGGCGTTCAACATGTTGATGTAAACACACCAAGGTCTTGGCCATCCTGCTGACATTTGTTTACACATTCGGGGTGAGAGCAGGCGTGCGAGCCATTCATTGCTGAAAACTCATAGGCGGCAATTGAAATGGGCCTGAATAGAGGGCTGCCAGGGTGGTTGCGGGCGTGTCGGGGGGCGATGCGGGCGATTTAGTGGTCGTCGATTTGTCACGAGTTCCATTTTTTTCAAAAAAAGAGTGACAGAGAACGTGACATTCTGTAAAACGTCTGGAACCACTACTTGTATCCAATTATTTGGATATCTCTGCGTCCATGATCAAAGAGACAGCTGCCACCTGGTGGCTCACTGGCCTATCGGGCGCTGGCAAATCCACGCTGGCACAGGCATTGGCGAGCGCCTTGCGTGCGCGCGGCGAGCCCACTTGTGTGATCGATGGGCATGAGTTGCGCAGTGGCCTGTGCAACGACCTGGGCTTTGACGAAGCCAGCCGCGCGGAAAACGTGTGGCGCGCAGCGCCCATGCTGCGTATCGACACCAGCCTGATGGATGCGTCCCGGGCGGTGGCCCGGATGCTCGAAGGCATGAGGGCAGCTCCCTCGGAACACTGTTTATGACTGGCACCCCGCGCTACCACTTCATCACCGGCCTGCCGCGTGCCGGCTCGACGCTGCTGTCTGCCCTGCTGCTGCAAAACCCACGCTTTCACGCCGGCATGACCAGTCCGGTCGGCGGCCTGTTTCGCGGCATGCTCAACCAGTTGGGCGCGGGCAGCGAGTTCGGCCCCGTGGTCACCACGGAGCAACGGCGCCGGCTGTCACGCGGACTGTTCGACAGCTACTACGCAGACCAGGCGGGCAGCAAGGACGTCATCTTCGACACCAACCGCATGTGGAGCGCGCAGATGCCGGCGCTCATGGATCTCTTCCCTGGTGCAAAACTCATTGCCTGTGTACGCAATGTGGCGTGGGTGATGGACAGCATAGAGCGTCGCTACCGTGCCAACCCCTACGAGATCACGCGTCTGTTCAATGACGACACCGAGCGCAACACGGTCTACAGCCGGGTGGAAACCCTGGCCCAGCGCAACCGCATGGTCGGCTACCCCTGGACGGCGCTCAAGGAAGCCTTCTACGGCGAACACGCCAGCTCACTGCTGCTGGTGGACTACGAACTGCTGGCGCAGGCACCCCAGAAGGTGCTGCCGTTGATCTATCGGTTCCTGGGCGAGCCCGAATACGCACACGACTTCGCGCAGGTCAAGTACGACGCACCAGAGTTTGACGAAGCGCTGGGGCTTCACGGCCTGCACCAGGTGCGCCCGCAGGTGGCGCTGCAGCGGCGCGAAACCATCTTGCCGCCGGACCTGTTCGAGCAGTACAGCAAGCTCTCGTTCTGGCACGACCAGGCAAACAGCCGGGCCCATGTCGTTACCGCCAAGTTGCACCCGGCGGCTGCGGGGCCGACAGCAACAGCTTAAAAAATATTGACAGCGCTCATGATGTGAGCGGCTCGTCCCGAAAGGACGGGGCTCAACAGCGAAGTCATGCGAACCCGTCCCTCCACTACACATCATCGTTATGACCTCTGATTCCAACACCCCGACAGGCGATGGCGTAGCCGCTCGTGAAATTGTCTTTGTAGACAGCCGCGTGAAGGATGTGGAGACGCTGCTCAAAGGTTTTCCGCCCAATGCCCAGGTGTTCTATCTCCAGGCCGGGGAGGACGGCCTTGGGCAAATGGCTGAAGTCTTGGGGCAGCAAGGGGATGTCGGGGCGGTGCACGTATTGGCCCATGGCAGCGAAGGTCAACTGTGGCTGGGCAACACCTTTTTGGATTCAGGCACGCTGGCTGGGCACAGCGATGTGCTGGCTGCCATCGGCCGCGGCTTGACCGCGGATGGCGATCTTCTGGTGTATGCCTGCAATTTGGCGCAAGGCGAAGCCGGAACGCAGTTTGTTGCCAGCCTGGCGGCGCTGACGGGCGCGGATGTAGCTGCCAGCGACAACCGCACTGGAGCGGATGGTGACTGGGAACTGGAGATCAGCACCGGCGTGATTGACAATGCCTTTGTGCTTTCCGATCAGGCCTTGAGCGACTACGCGTGGGGCCTTGCTACTTGGACCGTTACGAACAACGGCAATTCTGGCGTCGGGTCGCTCAGGTCTGCCATCAGTTCCGCACAGAACGGCGACATCGTCACCTTCAATGCGAGCATGACGGTCGCGCTGACGCAGACCCTGGAGGTCAGCAAGAACATCACCATCGATGGCGACCTCAACAACGACAATGTGGCCGACGTCACCCTCGACGGACAATACCGCAGCCAGATCATCAGCGTAACCTCCGGCACTGCGGCGACCTTGGATGGCTTGGTCATTACGCGCGGCATGGCGGCGGGCAACGGCGGCAACGGCGGCTTCGATGCGCTGGTGTCCAAGGGCGGGGGCATCTATAACGCCGGCA
>JBBKVU010000604.1:0-27447 GCA_037968595.1 Comamonas sp. | reverse complement strand
CAGCCAGGCCGGCAACACCGGAATTCCCGGCATGGCCCGGTGCAGGCCGGCGGCCGCCAGCGGCAGCAGCGGGTAGATCCAGCCCGTGCGCCGGGCGGGACCGGACAGGGTTCCCAGCCACAGCGCCGCGAGCACCGCCCAGGTCAGCAATAACAGCGTGAGCCATTGCATGGGTGCCACTCCTGCTCAGGCCGGGTACGGCAAGCCGCGCAGCCGCTGCATTGCCGCGGCGTATTCGCCGGCCAGCCGCTCGACGATGGTCGCCACCGGTTCCACGGCGCGCACCGCGCCCAGGCCCTGGCCCGCGGCCCAGACATCGGCCCATTTCTTGCCGGCCGTGCCCTGGTTGCTGTCGTACTGGCGGCCCGGCGCGTCGGGCAGGTTGTCGGGATCCAGGCCATTGGCGCGCAGCGAGGGCTTGAGCCAGCTGGCCGGCGTGCCCGTGATGCCGGCGCTGACGACCAAGTCATCGACCGTGCCGTCCACAATCATCTGCTTGTAGGCAGCCGGGGCCAGGCTTTCGGCGCTGGGAATGAAGCGCGTGCCCATGTAGACGAAATCGGCGCCCGCAGCCACTGCTCCGGCCACGCCCCAGCCGTCGCTGATGCCGCCGCCGACCACGATGTGGCCATCAAAGAACTCGCGCACCGCGCTGACAAAGGCAAAGGGCGACAGCGAGCCCGTGTGCCCGCCGGCGCCGGCGGACACGCAGGCCAGGCCATCGGCGCCCGCGGCCACGGCTTTTCTTGCCAGGCCTATGGAGGTGACATCGGCAAACACCAGCCCGCCATAGGAATGCACGACTGCTATCGCCGGCTTGGGACTGCCCAGCGCCGTCACCACCACCGGCGGCTTGAACCGCGCCACCAGCGCTAGGTCCTCGGCCAGTCGAGTGTTCGAGGAATGGGTCACCAGGTTGGCGCACCAGGGCCCGACCGTGCCCAGCTCGTCGCGTGCCGCCGCCACGCCCTCGGTGATCCGCTGCATCCATGCGCCGAGCTGGGCGATGGGCCGGGCATTGGGCGTGGGAAACGCGCCCACAATGCCGGCACGGCAAGCGGCCAGCACCATTTCGGGCCCGGAAATCAGAAACATCGGCGCGGCAAACACCGGCAAACGCAAACCAGCGGGAAAAGTTTTTCTCAACATGCTGCCATCCTTTGGGGCTGGGGCCTGGGCGCGCGCCGCACCTGCATCCTGCCAGTTACCTATGACTATTGAACTAACCAGTTAAAAAAAAGCGCTGTCGGTCATCAGCCAGGCCGCGCCAGCAAGCCATGGCGCAGATCGCTGCCGCTGGCCCAGCAGGCATGGGTGCCGCTGCACAGCTTGTGCGGCAGCGCAATACGGCACACCGGGCCTTCGGCAAAGCGCTGGCAGTCGATCAGCACCACTTCCGAGCGCTGGGTGTTCTCATTGGTGATGAAGGACACCAGGTAGCCATCGTCCTCGGCCGTGGCGCCCAGCCGCGGCGCAAACGGCGCCTCGCTGGCGAACTGCCCTTCGGGCAGCGTGATCTGCCAGGACTCGCCGGTCTGCAGGTCGTGCTTCACGTAGCCGTTGAACAGAAACAGTCCCGGCACCTGAACCGCGCTGTAGGCATAGCGATAGGGCTTGGTGGCATAGCGCTGGTTGAACATGCCGAACTCCAGCACGCGCTCGTCGAGGCGCTGCTCGGTGGTCTTGCCGGTGCGCAGATTGAAGCGCCAGCGGTGCAGGTGGGTGCCCATCTTGTACTGGTCCAGATAGGACATCATGCGTTCGTAGCCCGCCGGTGCGCCGTCGAAGTTGCGCGGCATGGGCTCGTCCTGGAAGTAGCCGTCCAGCACGATTTCATCGCCTTCCTCATAGGCATTGAGGAAATGCAGCACAAAGGTGGGGTCGGCCTCGAACCAGCGGATGTCCTCGGGCTGGCCGCGGCGCGGTATCACGGCAAAGCGCGAAGGCAGGTCGCGGTGAAAGCGCACCACATGCTTGCCCTGCTTGAGCAGCTCGGGGTCCCAGAACAGCGGGAAGTCATTGAGGATGGCGAAGTTCTCGGTGATGGCCATGTCGTGCGGCAGGCGCGGGCCGGGCAACGGCACGGGCACGTAATGCACCAGCTTGTCGTTGCGGTCCACGACCCCGTAATGCATGTAGGGCGCGTGCTTGGAATAGTTGAAGAACAGCAGCTCGCCGTTGTGCTCGTCCACCTTGCAGTGCGCGGAAATGCCGTCCAGCGGCGACCACGAAGGAATGCCCTGCTGCTCCAGCGTCTGCGGATCGAGCCGGTAGCCTTCGCCGCACTGGTAATAGGTGGTGAGAGCGCGCCCGGCATGCACCACCACATCGGTGCTCGACGCGTCCTTGATGGCGCCGTGCGCGCCCCAGCCGGGTCGCTGGGACAGGGCCGGGTCCTCCATCAGACCGGCCCACAGGCGCTGGCCGCGCTCGAGCTCGGCGCCCAGGCCCTTGGTGGCGATGAAGCGATTGCGGTACGTGACTTGGCCCTGGGCAAAGGAGACCATGTGCAGCATGCCGTCGCCATCGAAGGGGTGATAGCGCTCGAGCGCGGGAAACACCGGGTTTTGCGTATTGCGCAGATAGATTCCGTCCAGGTCCTGGGGCACCACGCCGGCGAGCAGCTGCAAATCGGAGGCGTTGACCTCTTCGCGCAACGGCGTCCAGGCGTTCTGCAGATACGGATGCGTGCCGGGCTGAATGAAATTCGGCAGCTCTCGAATGGTTTCTTTGCGCATGTTTCTTCAATTCACTTCTTATATTGAACTGACAAAAATAGTATCGATGCCAAGCTTGCAAACCAGTAACCAACGCGACAAACCGCTGGTTTCCCAGACTAGTGAAACTACCGAGTCAGCACGCCGGGCGCGGACCGCTGCGCGCCATCGACCGGAGCCGACGCTTCCAGGCCCTGGGAAAAGCGCGCGCGCAAGGCTTTCTTGTCGGGTTTTCCCAGGCCGGTGAGCGGCAGCCAGGCCTCGAACACCACATGCTTGGGCGTGCAGATCGGCCCCTTGGCAGCGCGCACCAGGGCCTGGAGCGTGGGCGCCGCCACGCTCTGCCCGTCCCTGCAGACCACCACCGCCAGCACCGCCTCGCCCCACCGGGCATCGGGCACGCCGATCACCGCCACCTGGCTGACCGCCGGATGGGCGCACAGCACATCCTCGACCTCGCGCGCATAGACGTTGAAGCCGCCCGAGATCACCATGTCCTTCTTGCGATCGACGAGGTAGAAATAGCCCTGGTCGTCCTGCAGCGCCAGATCGCCGGTATGCAGGTAGTCGCCGGCCAGGGCCTGCGCCGTCTGCTCCTGCAGGCCGAGATAGCCGCTCATGACCAGCGGGCCGCGCACGCAGATCTCGCCCACCTGGCCGGCAGCGACGGGCAGGCCGTCCTCGCCCAGCAAGGCCAGCTCGACTCCGGGAAAGGGCTTGCCGGCCGCAGCCAGGCGGCGCGCATCGGCGCCGGCATGGGCGTGCTGGTCCAGCAGCAAGAGGGTGTTGGGAGCCTCGCTCTGGCCATAGGTCTGCACCAGCACCGGCCCGAAACGTTCCAGCGCCTGGGCAATGCGCGCCGGCGCGGCCGGCGAGGCGCCATAGATCAGTGCCTGCAGGCTGCGCAGATCGACCTGCGCGCTGCGCGCATCGTCCAGCAGCGCGTACAGCATGGTGGGCACGATGAAGGTGAAGGCAATCCTGTGTCGCTGCACGCTGTCCAGCCAGCGCCCGACCTCGAAGCCGCGCTCGAGCACCACCGTGCCGCCGCGCAGCAGCGTCGGATAGATCAGCGAGCCGGCGCCATGCGAGATCGGCGCCGAGCACAGGGTCCTGACCCCATCGGGCCAGGCCAGGCCCGCCAGCCACAGCTGGGCATTGCTCAGCATCGCGCGGTTGCTCAGCATCACGCCCTTGGCGCGCCCGGTCGTGCCGCCCGTATAGGCCAGGCGGATGATGCTTTCCGCCGTGCCGCGCGCGGCAAGCGCAGCTGCGGCGTCGTCCTGCGCGGCGGGCCAGAAGCCTTGGTCGCCGTCCTCATGCGAGAGGTGCTGGAGCCGCAACTCGCCGCCCTCCTGGAACAGCCTTTCGGCATAGGCCGGCTCGCTGATCAGCACCCTGGCCTGGCAGTCCTGCAACGTCTGCCGATGATCGCCGGCACTGGCCATGGGATGCAGCGTGACCGAGCAGAAGCCGCGGATATAGGCCGCGGCCATGACGGCAAACATCTCTATGCGGTTGCCCGACAGCTGCGCCACCACATCGCCTTCGCGCAGTCCCAGCGCCTCCAGGCGTCGGGCCGCCTGCGCGACCAGATCGAGCAGCTGCGCATAGGTGACGGCGCGCGTCTCGTCGACCATCGCCACGCGCCCGGGATGGCGCTGCAGCGCGTCCAGCAGCACCGGCCCCAGGCCTGCGCCCAGCCGGTGCACCGCTTGCATGGCTGCCGTGCTCATGCGCGCTCCAGAATGGTGACCGCGGCCACGGCTTCCTCGCCCGCATAGAAACCACCGCCGTTCTCGGCCGCCGCCAGGCGCGCGCCCTGTACCTGCCGGCCGCCGGCCTCGCCGCGCAGCTGGGTCACCAGCTCCAGGATCTGGATCACGCCCGTGGCCGCGATCGGATGGCCCTTGGACACCAGGCCGCCCGAAGGATTGACCGGCATGCGCCCGCCGACGCGGGTCTCGCCGCGCGCTGCCATGAAGCCGCCCGCGCCGATCTCGCACAGGCCGAGGTTTTCCACATGGCGGATCTCGGCAAACGACGAAGCGTCATGCACTTCGGCGACATCGATGTCCTTGGGGTCCACGCCCGCCTGCTCGTAGGCTTTCAGCGCGGCAATGCGCCCCACATGGTTGGCAAAGTCCGCGGGATCACGCGTCACGCCCGACGCCAGCTGCGTCGCGCGGATGCGCACCGCCCGGCGCGCGTCAAAGCGCTGCAAGGCGCGCTGCGAGCACACGACCAGTGCGCCCGCGCCGTCGCTCATGGGCGCGCACATGGAGCGCGTGAGCGGCCAGCTCACCAGCCTATCCGCCAACACCTCTTCGACCGTGGTCGACCACTGGTACTGGGCCATGGGATTGTGCTGCGCATGCTGGTGGTTCTTGGCGGCCACCGCGGCCAGCTGGCGCTGCGTCGTGCCATGCAGCAGCATGTGATGCCGCGCCATGGCGGCATAGCTGTCCATGAAGACGCTGCGCTCGCCGTCGTGCGCCAGCGCCTCGGGCGGCAAGGGCAGCGCGCTGGACAGCGCAGCCTGGGCCTCGAGCTGGGCCAGGGCAATCTCGCGGTCCATGCCGCCCCAGAAGGCGTCGAACATCAGTTCGCGGCGTTCGGGGAAATGCATTTTTTCCGCGCCCACGACCAGCACCACATCGTGCAGGCCGGCACGCACCGCGGCATAGGCCTGGTTCAAGCCCGTGGACGAGCTGGCACAGGCGTTGTCGCAGTTGATGATGGGCAGGCGCTCGAAACCCATGGCGCGCAGCGCGCACTGGCCGCGAATGCCGTGCTGGCCTTCAAGCACGCCCTGGCGCGTATTGGAAAACCAGGCGGCTTCGATGTCTTCCTGGGCGCAGCCCGCGTCCTGCAGGGCCGCGTTCACCGCGGCCCGCGTCAGGCGCTTGACGCTCTGGTCCAGATGGCGGCCCAGCGGTGTCATGCCCACGCCGGTGATGTAGACCTCGTTCATGCCGCGGCCTCTGCGCCAGACGCCAGGGGCCGGGCCGGGCGGCGCGACTGCACGATGCGAAAGCGGCTGGCGACAAACGCCAGGTCGGTGAGCGAGGCATTGCCCGCGCTGTTCAGCCCGGTGACGTGGTAGTCGCTGTAGGCGGCGGCAAAGTTGAGCGGCATCGGCCCCGTGAGGTTGGTGGTCAGCTGCGCGCCGGCGCGTGCATAGGCCTGCTCGGCGCGCGCAATGAAGTCTTCGTCCAGCGAGTAGAGAAAGGCCGTGAGCCCGCCGTGCTGCTGCACATCCGCGCTGGCCTGGCGCAGCGCGTCCTCGCCGTCCTCCACCGCAATCACGAAGCACACCGGCCCGAAGCGCTCCTGGCGGTACAACGCGGCTTGCGCAGTATCGACGCCAAGGATCAGCGGCGTCGCGGTGCGCGCCTCGGGGAATTCGGGGTGGGCGTAGGCGCTGCTGTCGCGCAGCACGCGCGCCTGGCCCTTGAGCCATTGCAGGCTGGCCAGCGTCTCATCGGCCTGGATGGCGGCCAGAATCATCGCCGCGCGCTTGGGGTTGGCCGCCAGCGAATCGACCGCCGCGACCAGCGCCTGGGTGACTTCGTCATGGCTGACCTGCCTGGCCTGGGCGCCCGAGCCCACGCGGATGCCGGCGAGCGGCAGGTAGATGTTCTGCGGACTGGTGCACATCTGCGCCGAGAACATGCACAGGGTGGTCGCCAGGCTGCGAATCATGCCGTCGAAATCTTCGCATGACTCGAGCACCACGGTGTTGCAGCCCGCGGTTTCGGTATAGACCAGCGCCGGGTGGGCATTGTCTTCCACCCATTTGCCAAAGGCCACGCTGCCGGTGAAGTCGACGATGGCGGCGCCCGGGTGCTTGACGATTTCCTTGCCTATGGGCGCCTCGCGGCTGTCCAGGGCCAGCGTCACGAGGTGGGGATCGAACCCGGCTTCCTGCAGCACGCCGCGGAACACGCGGATCACCATGGCCATGGGAAGCACCGTCGCGGGGTGGGCCTTGACGATCACCGCGTTGCCGGTGGCCAGGCTGGCCATCATCGAGGGCAGCGCATTCCAGGTGGGAAAGCTGGCGCAGGTGAAGCACACCGACACGCCGCGCGGCACCAGGCGGTAGGTTTTCTCCAGTTCTATGCGCGTGCTGCCGAAATTGCGCGCCCAGCTGGCCGTGCGCGGCACGCTGGTCATGGCGCTCCAGGCATGGGCCAGGGCCTCGATGCCGCGATCAAGCGCATTCACGCCCGAGCCCGCATAGCTCATGTTGTAGCTTTGTCCCGCGGTATGAAACACCGCGTTCACCAGTTCGAACAGCTGCCCGTACTGGCGCTCTATCACTTCCATCAGCACGCCCACGCGCAGCTCGGGGTCGGCCTGCGCCCAGCCCCGGTCCATGGCGGCCTGCGCCGCGCCAAACAGGCTGTCCAGATCGGACTGCGGGTACTTCACGTTCAGCTTCTGGCGCGTATAGGGCGAGACCTCGTCGCCTATCCAGGCATAGATGCCCGGCTGGTCGATCTCGAAACGCCGGCCCAGGCAGGCCTCGAAGGCGCTGCGCCCCGCGGCCTGCGCGCTCGCGCTGTCGGGGTAGGCGTCGGCCACCTCGGGAAACGGACTCCAGAAGCCGCGCTCGCGGCAGGCCTGCCAGGCGCGCTGCAAACGCGCGCTGTGGATCTCAAAGTAGTTCTTCATGTCGCCGCAATCCTTGTATTTGCGCAGATTCTTCGATAGGGTCGAATCCTCTGCGTTGCCTCGTTTGTGTCATATGATAAATTTCTCAAGCCTTTTTCACCGCCTATTGTTCTGACATATGGAACTTTCTCCAGAAAAGCCTTTGGCCGCCAGCGGCACGCAAAGCGTGCGCCGGGCCTTGCAGATATTGCGTCTGGTGTCCACCAGCAACCGCCAGGGCATGCGCATGAGCGAGCTTGCGGCCCAGGTCGAACTGAGCAAGCCCTCGGTGCACCGACTGCTGCGCGAGCTCACCGACTCCCGGCTGCTGATGCAGGGAGACAACCGCCACTACCACCTGGGTCAGTTTGCCTACGAGCTGGGCTTGATGGCCACGTCGCACTTCAGCCTGCACGATGCCTGCGCGCCGCTGGTGCAGGAGATCGCCAGGGAAACCGGCGATACCGTGTTCCTGGTCATGCGCAGCGGCGCCGATTCGTTCTGCCTGGACCGGCAGACCGGCAGCTTTCCAATCAAGGTGTTTTCCATCGAAGTCGGCAACCGCCAGCCGCTGGGCGTGGGCGCGGGTGGCCTGGCCTTGCTGAGCTTTCTACCGGAGGCCGAGCGCGAGTCGGTGTTGACCGCGCAGACGGACGCCTTTCCGCGCTTCCAGGGACTGACAAGCGCGGCCGTGCGCGGCCTGATCGAGACCACGCGCCAGCAAGGCTATTCACACATCTCCAACCACGCGGTTGCCGGCGTGACCGGCCTGGGCATGCCGGTGCTCGACCGCGTGGGCACGCCGCTGGTCGCGGTAAGCGTCACGGCCATCAAGGACCGCATGACACCAGCGCACCAAAAGCAGGTGCTGGAACTGCTCACCCACTACACCCGGCAGATGCGCGATCTGCTGCTCAAGGCCAGGTACGCCAACGCCTGAGGCTGCGGCTTCTCAGGTGATTTCCCTGGCCACGGACTGCAGCTGCGGGGCGATCTCGCGGCGCAGCCAGTCCAGATCCGGCGTGCGACCCTGGAAGGTGCAGCTCAGCGCCGCCACGTCTATCCCATGGATGCGCCCCAGCGGCACCGCCACCGCCTGCACATCGGGCACGACTTCGGCGACGGCAGTGCAGCAGCCGTACTGCGGATAGTCCTGGATGTTGTCCAGCACTTTCTTGCCGTACATGCGCCATTGTTCAGGCTCCTTGACCTTGAACTGGTTGAGCAGCGCCTCCCTGGCCTGGGGCGTGCACCCCAGCAGGTAGGCGCGGCCCATGGAGGTGCCCAGCAAGGGGTGGGTGCTGCCCACGTCGTGCGCATAGACCACGCCACCGCTGGCGCGGATGACCTCGATGTAGACCATGGAAAAGCGGTCGCGAATGCCGATGGAGACATTGCAGCTGAGCGACTTGGCCAGGCGGTGCATCAGGGGGCGCGCATTGCGGCGTATCGTGAATTGCGCCAGCAAGGGATAACCCAGCGACAGCGTAGCCGCGCCCAGCTGGTACTTGCCGTAGTACTCCGTGGCCGTGAGGTAGCCCAGGCACATCAGCGTATAGCTCAGGCGCGAGACCGTTGACTTGGGCAGGTTCAGCATGCCTGCCATCTCGCTGTTGCCAAGAATGGGGCGTTCCGGAGTGAAGCAATGCAGCAGCTCCAGGCCGCGCGCCAGCGTGGTGGCAAATTGCTTGTCTCCCGCGTATTCCTCCATACCGACAGGCACGCGTTTGTTCCAGGTGTTATCCATAGGATTCCGATTATTGATATCGAATATGGAATATCGAAATTCACGAGAAGCCAGTCTAGCACCGCTTCTACACTGATTTGTCGCCTGCTTGATCAGGCGCAAACAGGAGACAAGCCATGGGTGCAGCAGAACTTCCCGTCCACGATATCCCCGCGTTGAATGGCAACAATGGCCCGATACACCAGGAGGACAGCTGGGACGAATTGCAGGTGATAGGCCAGGTGCCGGCGGACATGAATGGTCTGTACGTGCGCAACGGCCCGAATGCCTTTTTCGAGCCGACCTGGCGCTACCACGCCTACGACGGCGACGGCATGCTGCATGCCGTGCGCTTCAGCCAGGGGCGCGCCAGCTACCGCAACAAGTGGGTGCGCACCGCTGGCCTGCAGGAAGAGCAGGCCGCCGGCCGGCCGCTGTGGACCGGCATCAAGGAAGCGCCGCGCGCGGACACCCCCGACGCGCCGCTGAAGAACACCTCGAACACCGACGTCAAATTCCACGCCGGCCGGCTGCTGACCATGTGGTACCGCTCGGGCATGCCGTATGCGGTCGATCCCATGACGCTGGAGACCCTGGGCCCCAGCGATTTCGACAACGCCGTCGACCGCCTGTCCGCCCACTCCCGGCCCGACGAGCATACCGGCGAGTTCATGTTCTTCGACTACGACACCAAGCCGCCCTTCATGCGCTACGGCGTGGTCGACGCCCAGCGCCGGCTGCGCACGCTGATCGATGTGCCGATGGAGCGCCCCGGCCTGCCGCACGACATGGCGATCACCGAGAACTACTCGATACTGCACGACTTTCCGCTGCGCCCCGACCCGCAAGCGCTGAAGATGGGGCGCTACAAGGTGCGCTTTTTCGCCGACCAGCCGTCGCGCTTCGGCGTGCTGCCGCGCCACGGCAAGGCCGAGGACATCCGCTGGTTCGAGGCCAAGCCCACCTACATGCTGCATGTGGTCAACGCCTGGGAGGAAGGCGACGAAGTGGTGATGGTCGGCACGCCCTACCGCCTGCATCCCAAGGAAGACGGCAGCCCCGACGGCGCGCGCCTGGAAAAAACCATCCACCTGCGCCAGCGCGACTTCCTGCTCTACGAATGGCGCTTCAACCTGGCAACCGGCCAGACCCGCGAGCGCGCCATCGATGACGTGCTCAACACCGAGTTTCCGGCCATCAACAGCGCTTACCAGGGGCGCAAGAACCGCTGGTCCTACCACATCAACTTCCCCCAGGGCGGCCGCGAGGAACCGCGCTTTCCGGGCCTGGTGAAGTACGACCTGGAAACCGGCGGCTATGTGGCCTACAGCGCCGGCCCGCAGTACTTCTACAACGAAGCCGGCTTTGCGCCGCGCGACAACCCCCAGGCCGAGGACGACGGCTATCTGGTGATGTTTGTCTGGAATCCCCAGGACCAGCGCTCCGAAGTGCAGATCTTCGACGCCAGCGGCGCGCGCATGGCCAACGGCCCGATTGCCCGCGTGCTGCTGCCGCGGCGCGTGCCCCACGGCTTTCATGCGACCTATGTCAGCCAGGCCGTCCTCAACCAATGGAAATGAAAAAATGATTCAAGTAGACCAGGCAAGCATTGACGAGTACATGGCCAAGGGCTGGTGGGGACAGGCGACGCTGGGCGAGATCTTTCTCGACACCGCGGCGCGCCAGGCCGACACCTTTGCCGTCGCCGACGCGCCCAACCGCGCCGAGCTGTTTGGCGGCGAGCACAAGCGCTGGAGCTGGGGCGAGCTGCGCGCGCAGACCGGGCGGCTGTGCGCCCTGCTGCAGGCGCAGGGCGTGCGCAAGGACGACGTGGTCGTCGTGCAGCTGCCCAACTGCGTGGAGCTGCACGCGCTCTACCTGGCCTGCGCCATCAACGGCGTGCTGATTTCGCCCGTGCCCATGCAGTACCGCGCCCATGAACTCGAGTACGTGACCCAGGCCACGCAGGCCAAGGGCGTGGTCACCACCCAGCGCCTGGGCAAATACCTGGCGGCGCAGGAGCTGGCCGCGATGCGCGCGCAGATGCCTGCGCTGCAGTGGATCTGGTCGTATGGCGATGGCTCGGGCCAGCCGCTGCCGCGGGCCGTGGCCGATCTCGACGCGCTGCTGGCGCAGACCGCGCCCTGGAGCGAAGCGCAGATGCGCGCCCACATGCAGGACATCGGCCTGACGGCCAATGACGTCTTCACGATCTGCTGGACTTCGGGCACCGAGGCCAACTCCAAGGGCGTGCCGCGCAGCCACAACCAGTGGCTGCTGGTGGGCGCCAGCGTCGTCGACGCCGGCCAGATCCAGCCGGGCGCGCAGATGGTGATCCCCTTTCCCTTCGTCAACATGGCGGGCATTTCCACCAGCCTGGTGGCCTGGCTGCTGACGGCTGGCGGTCTGCACCACCATCACCCGTTCGATCTGAAAGTCTTCATCCTGCAGCTGCAGGGCGGCGGCGTGGACTACACCGTGGCCGCGCCGGCCGTGCTCAACATGCTGCTCAAGAGCCCCGAGCTGCTTGAAGGTGTGGACCTGCAGCGCCTCAAGCGCATAGGCTCGGGCGGCGGGCCGGTCGCGCCCTGGCTGTTCGAGCAGTTCTTCGATCGCTTCGGCATCGAAGTCATCAACTACTTCGGCTCCAACGAAGGCGCGTCCCTGGCCTCGACGCCGCAGGACATCCCCGACCAGGAGCAGCGCGCCAACTACTTCCCGCGCCTGGGCGTGGCCGGCTTCACATGGAAGGCCGTGAACGCGGACCGGATGGCGACGCGCCTGGTCGATGTGGACACGGAAGAGGAAATCACGCAGAGCGGAAAGATAGGCGAGCTGCGCTTCAAGGGGCCGATGCTGTTTTCCGGCTACTACCAGAGCCCCGAACTCACTGCCCGGGCCTTTGATGCCGCCGGCTACTACCGCAGCGGCGACCTGTTTGAGATTGCCGGCGAGCGCCAGCAGTTCTACCGCTTTGCCGGGCGCCACAAGGACATCGTCGTGCGCGGCGGCATGAACATTTCCTGCGAGGAGGTGGAGAACCTGCTGCTGTCGCATCCCAAGGTGCGCGAGGTGGCGGTGGTCGGCTGGCCCGACGATGTGCTGGGCGAGCGCGTCTGCGCCGTCGTCGTGCCCAAGAATGCGGGCGATCGGATTGCGCTCGATGAACTGGTGTCCTTCCTGAAAACCGTGGGCAAGGTGGCGGCGTTCAAATGGCCAGAGCGCGTCGAAGTGCTGGACGAACTGCCGCGCAATCCCGTGGGCAAGGTGCTCAAGCGCGTGCTGCGCGCCCAGGTGCAGGACCAGGCGCTGGGTGCAGCAACGCCTCAGGAGACCACGGCATGAACACCTCTCCCAAAGCCGCATTGCTGCTGATCCCGGGAATGCTCAATCAGCCGGCCATCTGGGACGCGGTCATTGCCCAGGTGCACGCGCAGCTGGGCGACCAGCTGCACATTGGCGTGGCCGATGTGCTGACCCAAGCGTCGATTCCCGACATGGCGCGGGACGCCTGGACTTGCCTGGACGCCATCCCGGCGCACACGCCTTGCTATCTCGCCGGCTTTTCCATGGGTGGCTACGTGGCGCTGGAAATGCTGGCCCACCCGCAGCGCGCCATTCAAGAGGCCTGGCTTCTTTCCACCTCGGCCCAGCCCGAGAGCCCCGAGAGCGCGCCGCTGCGCGAGAAGTCGATTGCCGGCTTCGAGCAGGACTTCGAGAAGACCATCCAGGCCACGGCGCGCTGGGGGACGTTCGAGAAAACGCCAGCGCAGACCGAGCCGCTGGTCCAGGCCATGCGCGCCCTGGGCGCCCCTACCGCGATTCGCCAGACCCGCGCCATCATGCAGCGGCGCGATCTGCGCGCGCGCCTGGCCGCGCTCGACCTGCCGGTGCATGTGCTGTGCGGCATGGACGACCGCATCACGCCGCGCCAACTGTCGCAGGACCTCGCGGCCCTGATTCCAAAGGCGCAGCTGCAGCTGATTGAACAGTCAGGCCACATGCTGCCGTTCGAGCACCCGGAACTGATTGCCCAATCCATCTGCCAGCGCCTTGCCGCCGAACAGGAGAAGACCCATGCCGCTTGATTCCTTGCCAAGGTCCAGGGCGCGCCGCCGCGCACTGCAGCTTGCCGCCGCCGTGGTTGCAGGCAGCTGCAGCCTAGGCGCACTGGCCGCGGACCCGGTCTTTCCCGCGCGGCCGGTCCATGTCTATGTGCCGTTTGCCGCAGGCAACACGCTGGACAACGCCTTGCGCCAGGTGGCCGAGGAGTTCCTGAAGAACACCGGCCAGCCGATGATCATCGAGAACAAGCCCGGCGGCGCGGGCATCATTGCCGCCCAGCTGGTCGCGCGCGCGCCCGCCGACGGCTACAGCCTGCTGCTGGTCAATACCAGCATGCTGGCCGTCAACCCCTACAGCTTCAAGAAGAAGCTGCCCTACGACACGCAAAAGAGCTTCCGCTACGTGACCGGCTTTGTCGGCTCCACCCTGGTGCTGGCCGCCAACAAGACGGTGCCGGCCAACAACCTGCAGGAGTTTGCGCGCTGGGCCAAGGCGCAGAAGAACCCGGTGTCCTATGCCTCGTTCACCGCCGGCAACTCCTCGCATTTCGCCGGCGTGATCCTCAATGAGAAGCTGGGCCTGGATCTGGTGCACGTGCCGTTCAACGGCACGCCACCGGCGGTGCAGAACCTTATAGGCGAGCAGGTGCAGACCGCCTTCCTGCCGCTGATTGCCGTCAAGCAGCACATGGACAGCGGCAAGGTCAAGGTGCTGGGCGTGAGCAGCCCCCAGCGGTCCGAGCTGATGCCCGATGTGCCGACCTTTGCCGAGCAGGGCGTGCCGGAGATGAACATCTACATCTGGTCGGGCTTTGCCGCGCCCGCGGGCACGCCCGACGGCGTGCTGCAAAAGCTCAACGAGGAACTCAACAAGGTCTTGCGTTCGGCGGAGATACGCGCGAAGTGGCGCGACATGGACTTCGAGCCCATGCCCATGTCGCCCACCGAGTTCAGCGGCTATATCCGCGAAGAATCCAGCCGTTGGCGCAAGGTGGTGGAGATATCCGGATTCAAGATTGACAACTGAGGGGCAGCACCATGTACCAAGATTTTTCTTCTTCCACGACGGACGGCTGCGCTCAGGGGCGCACCAGCCTGGCACGCCGCCTCAATCTGCGCATCCCGGTGGTGTCCGCGCCCATGTTTCTGGTCTCGGGGCCGCAGCTGGTGGTGGCGGCCTGCAAGGCCGGCATTGTCGGCGCCTTCCCCACGCCCAACGCCAGGCCCATAGAGACGTTGGACGCCTGGATGAAAAGCATCACCGAGCAGCTCGAGCGCGCCAGGGACGAGCAGGACCCTGCGACCATCGGCGCCTGGTGCGCCAACACCGTCACCCATTCCTCGAACACGCGGCTGCAGGACGACCTGCGGCTGATCGCCAAGTACAAGCCGCCGATGGTGGTGACTGCGCTGGGCAGCCCCAAGCCGGTGATCGAGGCGGTGCATGACTACGGCGGCATCGTGATTGCCGACGTGATCAGCATGAAGCTGGCCGAGAAGGCGGCGGCCGCCGGCGCCGATGGCCTGGCCTGCATCTGCAGCGGCGCGGGCGGACATACCGGCGACCTCTCGCCGTTTGCCTTTGTCAGCGCCGTGCGCGCATTCTTCGACGGCCATGTGATCGTCGGCGGCGGCATCAGCGACGGCTGGGGCGTGGCCGGCGCCATTGCCGCCGGCGCCGACCTGGTCTACATGGGCACGCGCTTCATTCCCACCGTGGAAAGCATGGCCGACCCGGCCTACAAGGACATGCTGGTGTCCGCCACTTCAGCGGACCTGCTGGTCAGCGCAGGCATCACGGGCAGCAGCGCCAGCTGGCTCAAGCCTTCGCTGCGGGCCAACGGCATCGATCCCGACAACATGCCGGGCGCGCCCGAGCGCTCCTACGACAGCAACCAGTCCATGGGCGCCAGGCGCTGGAAGGACGTCTGGGCCGCGGGCCAGGGCGTGGGCGCGATCAAGGCCGTGGAGCCGGTGTCCCAGGTCGTGGACCGACTGGAGCAGGAGTGGCTGGCCGCGCGCGCGCGCTTCCAGGCCTGCGCCGCCTGACCGGGGCCGCCGCCCTTTCTCCCTCTCTTTCTCGCCGCAGCCCCATCAGGAGTCCTATGCCCTCAGAGATCTACCACCGCACCCAGCCCACGATCACCGATTGGGAGCATCCGTTCATGAGCGGGGCGTTCACGCCCAACTACGTGGAATACACCGCCACCGACCTGGAGGTGATAGGCGAAGTGCCGCAGCGCCTGAACGGCGTCTATCTGCGCAATACGCAGAACCCGGTGCACGCGCCGCTGGGCGTGCACCACGCCTTTGACGGCGACGGCATGCTGCACCAGCTGCGCTTCAACCACGGCCAGGTCGAGTATCGCAACCGCTTTCTGCGCACCAAGGGCTTTGTCGAGGAGCAGGCCGCGGGCCAGGCGCTGTATGCCGGCCTGATCGACAACCCCAAGCTTGCGCAGCGCCCCGGCTGGGGCGCGCGCGGCGGGCTCAAGGACACCTCGGCCACCGACGTGATCGTGCATGCCGGCTCGGCGCTTTCCACCTTCTACCAATGCGGCGAGCCCTACCGTTTCGATGCGCGCACGCTCGAGCCGCTGGGGGTTGCGCCCTGGGGCGAGCAGCTGATGCAGCACAACGGCATCTCCGCCCACCCCAAGGTCTGCCCGCGCAGCGGCGATCTGCTGTTCTTCAACTACAGCAAGAACGCGCCCTACATGCATTACGGCGAGGTCGATGCCCGGGACCGGCTGGTGCACTACGTGCCGGTGCCGCTGCCCGGCCCGCGCCTGCCGCACGACATGATGTTCACCGAGAACTTCGCCATCCTCAACGATCTGCCCTTGCACTGGGACGAGTCGCTGCTGGCCCAGGGCAAGCACAAGCTGAGCTACTTCGAGCAGCAGCCCAGCCGCTTTGCCGTGGTGCCGCGCCGGCATGCGCCGCAGACCGGCATCCGGTGGTTCGAGGCCAGCCCGACCTATGTGCTGCACTGGCTCAATGCCTGGGAGGAAGGCGACGAGATCGTGCTGCACGGCTACCACCAGCAGCAGCCCATGCCCAAGATGGGCTACGACAACTCGGGCGCAACGCTGGGGCCGGACCGCTACGGTCCGACGCTCTACGAATGGCGGCTGAACCTGCGCAGCGGCGCTGTCGTGGAGCGCCGCATGCACCAGCGCCATCTGGAGTTCGGCATGGTCAACGCCGGCTACTGGGGCCAGCCCTACCGCTATTCGTACAACATGATTGCCCACCCCCATCACTTCCTGTTCGACGGCATCCTGCGCTTTGACCACACCACGGGCCAGACCCAGGAGTACCGGTTTGGCGCGGGGCGCTTCGGCAGCGAGTCCCCCATGGCGCCGGCGCATGACGCCAGCGCCGAGGACGACGGCTATGTGGTGAGCTTCGTGACCGACATGAACACCGAGCGCTCCGAGTGCGTGGTGCTGGACGCGCGCGACATTTCAAAGGGACCGGTGGCGCGCATCCTGCTGCCGCATCGCATCAGCAGCGGCACCCACGCCTGCTGGGCCGATGCCAGCGAGCTGGGCAAAGCGCCCGCCATCTGATCGAGACTTCAAAGGAGTAATGCAAGTGACACAAGCGACACAAGCGACATACGTATTGGGTGGACATCAGAGCGACTTCGCCAAGGCCTGGTCGCGCCAGGGACAGGACTTGTCCGACATGGTGCGCGAAGCCGTGAACCAGACCCTGGCGGCCTGCAAGCTGGACGCCGGCGAGGTGCAAAGCATCCATGTGGGCAATGCCTTTGGCGAACTCCAGCGCCAGCAGGCCCATCTGGGATCGATGGTCGCGCAGATGGTGCCCGAGCTCAATGGAGTGGCCGCCATGCGCCACGAGGGCGCCTGCGCGTCCTCTTCGCTGGGCGTTCTGAGCGCCATGGCCGAGATCGAAGCCGGGCGCTACGACTGCGTGCTGGTGCTGGGCGTGGAGGAGCTCAAGAACACCTCGGGCCACGAAGCCTCGCGCAATCAGAATGCGGCGTCCTGGCAGGGCCATGAAGGCATAGAGTGCCAGTTCATGTGGCCGGCCGCCTTTGGTGCCGTGGCCGCCGAGTACGACAGGCGCTACGGCCTGGACCGCAAGCACCTGAACCGCATTGCCGAACTGAACTACGGCCATGCCAAGCACAACCCGCTGGCGCAGACGCGCAGCTGGCAGTTCAACGAACTGAGCTTCACCGACGACGACGAGGCCAACCCGCTGATCGAGCCGGGCTCGCGCCGCCAGGATTGCGGCCAGGTGACCGACGGCACGGCGGCCGTGATCCTGGCCTCCGAACGCTTTGCCCGGGCCTATGCCCAGCGCAACGGCCTGCGGCTCGAGGACCTGGCGCGCATTTCAGGCTGGGGCCACCGCAATTCCTTCCTGCGCCTGCAGGACAAGCTGGACATCAGCCGCGATGCCGACTATGTCTTCCCGCATCTGCGCCAGACCATACAGGACGCCTGGCAGCGTGCCGGCATCTCCGGCACCCAGGACCTCAGCGGCATAGAGACCCACGACTGCTTCACCACCACCGAGTACGTGGCCATCGATCACTTCGGTCTCACGCCGCCCGGCCAGAGCTGGCAGGCGGTGGAAGACGGCTCCATAGACCGCGACGGCCGCTGCCCGGTGAACATGAGCGGCGGCCTGATAGGCTGCGGCCACCCCGTGGGGGCCACCGGCGTGCGCATGCTGCTTGATTGCGCCAAGCAGGTGACCGGCCAGGCCGGCGCCACGCAGATTCCCGCAGCCCGGCGCATGCAGACGCTCAACATCGGCGGCTCGTTCGGCACCGTGGTGAGCTTTGTCGTCGAGCGGGACGCTGCCTGAGGCACGCCCGCCCGCGTCCGGCCCGCTACTCCACGCTGGCGCCGGAGGCTTTCACGATCCGGCCCCACTTCTGGATTTCCGTAGCCACAAAGCGGTCGAACTCGGGTCCGGTGGTGGGTGCCGGCTCCGAGCCACGGTCGCGGATGAACTGCGCCATGCTGTCGCTCTTGAGGATCTCCGTGACTTCGCGGTTCAACCGGCTGGTGATGTCGGCGGGCGTTCCCTTGGGCGCCATCAGGCCCAGCCAGCCCACGGCTTCGAAGTCCTTGAGTTCGGGCAGGCCGCTTTCACGCACCGTCGGCACGTCGGGCAGCTGCGAGGAACGCGTGGCCGAAGTCACGGCCAGCGGCACGGCGCGCCGGGACTGGATGTGCGCCAGCGCGGCGGTGACCGAATCGACCATCAGCGGCACTTGCGCGCCCAGAAAGTCGGCCTGCGCCGGGCCGCTGCCGCGGTAGGGAATATGCGTGATGAACACGCCCGCCTGGTTCTTGAACATTTCACCCGAAAGATGCTGGGTGCCGCCAATGCCGGCGCTGGCATAGTTCAAGCTGCCCGGCGCGGCCCTGGCCTTCTTCACCAGGTCGGGCAGCGAGGTGATGCCCGAGCCAGGCGTGGCCAGGAAGATCAGCGGCACCTTGGCAATCAGCGAGATGCCGACCAGGTCCTTGGCGGGATCGAAGTTGACCTTGCTGTAGAGCGTCTGGTTGACGGCCATGGCGCTGCCCGCCACCAGCAGGGTATAGCCGTCGGGCGCGGAGCGCACCACGAGTTCGGAGCCGATGTTGCTGCCGGCGCCGGCCTTGTTGTCCACGATGACGTTTTGGCCCAGACGTTTCCCCAACTGCTCGGCGATGGCGCGCGCAAAGATATCCGTCGCCTGGCCGGGCGGGAAGGGCACGACCAGCTTGATCGGTTTGTCGGGCCAGGCAGCATGCGCCGGATTGACCAAGGCGGCAAATGCCAGCAGCAAACCGCTGGCTGCGCTGCGCAAGAAGCGAGGTTTTTTCATTCGGTCCCCAAGGAAGACGTGGCAAGAATGCGCGCCCTGATCCTAGCAGCTGGCGCTGCGGCCAACCCGGCCAGGCAGGGGACGCAAGCGGCCTGGGAGGGCCGCTTGCCTAGGGGATTTCCCTGTCAGACCTCGGTGCGCACGTAATAGCGCCGCGGCAGGCACCAGGCAATGATGACGGCGCTGACCACCAGGGCCGCGGCCAGCGCATACAGTCCCATCGAGGCGCTGCCGGTCACATCCTTGACCTTGCCCACCATGTAGGGGCTGATCAGTCCGCCGAGCTGGCCTATGGAGTTGATCAGCGCAATCCCCGCGGCCGCAGCCATGCCCGTCAGAAAGCGCTGCGGAAACACCCAGAACAGGCCTATGGCCGAGATCACCCCCGTGGCGGCGATGGTCAGCCCCACCAGCAGCGCCGTCGTGTGCTCGCTGTACATGCCGCAGATGAAGTAACCCACGCCGCCGAGCAAGGCGGTCAGCGCCAGGTGCCAGCGGCGCTCGCCCGTGCGGTCGGAACTCCTGCCCAGCAGAATCATCACCACGCCGGCCACCAGATAGGGAATGGACGAGATCAGGCCTATGGTGAAGGTGTCCTGCGTGCCCGCGGTCTTGATCAGCTGGGGCATCCAGAACACCAGGCCGTAGATGCCGCCGGCCAGGCACATGTAGATCAGCGACAGGGTATAGGTGGCGGGCTCGCGCAGGGCGGCGCCGAAATGGTGGGCGCTGGCTTCCTTGGCGTCGCGGTTGACCATGTCGCTCCAGAACTTCTTGTCGCTGGCATTGAGCCACTTGGCATCTTTGATTTCATCGTCCAGGTGGAACCAGACAATGATGCCCAGCACGATGGACGGCAGGCCTTCGAGCAGGAACAGCCATTGCCAGCCATGCAGGCCCATGGCGCCGTCGGTGAACTTCATGATGCCGCCCGAGATGGGCCCGCCGATGACGCCGCAAAACGCGATGCCCGACATGAAGATGGTGTTGATGCGCCCGCGCCGCTTGGATGGAAACCACTTGGTGAAGTAGTACAGCGCGCCCGGCACGAAGCCGGCCTCCAGCGCCCCCACCAGGAAACGGATGAAATAGAAACCCATCTCGCTGGTGACGAACATGGTGCAGGCCGAGGCGATTCCCCAGGTCACCATGATGCGCATGATCCAGATCCGCGCCCCCACGCGGTGCAGGATCATGTTGCTTGGCACCTCGAACAGGAAGTAGCCAATGAAGAAGATGCTCGCCCCCAGGCCGTAGACCGCATCCGAGAACCCCAGCTCGCTTTGCATCTGCAGCTTGGCGAAACTGATGTTCACCCGGTCCAGATAGGCCATCACCCAGCAAATCACCAGCAGCGGAATGAAGCGCCAGAAGACCTTGCTGTAGATCTCCTTCTCGCGTGCATCTTCCCCGGTGCTCACTCCAGTTTCCATGTGCAACGCAGTGCTCATAGCTTGTCTCCTTTATTGGTATGTCGCGCCGCTATGCTGCGGCGTGCGGATTGTCGTGTCGTGGATCGGGCGTTCAGTAGGTGGCGCGGCCGCCGGACAGGTCGAAGACGGCGCCAGTGGTGAAGGAGTTCTCGGCACTCACCAGCCAGCCGACCAGCGAGGCAATCTCGTCGACCAGCACGAAGCGCCCCCGGGGAATCTTGGCCAGCATGTAGTCGATGTGCTGCTGCGACATCTGGTCGAAGATCTTGGTCCTGGCGGCGGCGGGCGTGATGGCGTTGACCGAGATGTTCTGGCCCGCGGTTTCCTTGCCTATGCTCTTGGTGAGCGCAATGACGCCGGCCTTGGAGGCGCTGTAGGCGCAGGCGTTGGGATTGCCTTCCTTGCCGGCGATCGAAGCCACATTCACCACCCGACCGTAGCCCTGGCTCACCATGCCCTTGAGCAGCACCTTGTTGACATTGAAGGTGCCGTTCAGGTTCACCTTGAGCACCTGCTCCCACTCGGCTTCGGGATAGTCCACCGTGGGCGCATTCGCGCCTGCAATGCCGGCGCTGTTCACCAGGATGGACACCGGCCCCAGCGCCGCCGTGGTGTCGGCCGCGGCGTTTTCCACGCTGGCCATGTCGGTGATGTCGGTGATCACGGTGTGTACCCTGCCCTGGCCCTCCAGGGCCTGGCGCGCCGCCTGCAGCGCACCCGGATCGCGGTCCCAGATGGCCACCGCGGCGCCGCCTGCGAGCAGGCGCTGCACCACGCACAGGCCGATGCCCTGGGCACCGCCGGTGACCACGGCCACCTTGTCGCTGAAATCGTATTGGTTCATGCTGTTCCCCTCAGGCCGCGACCACTCGTTGCTGCTGCTCACCCAGGCCGTCAATACCCAGGCGCATGGTCTGGCCGGCACGCAGGTAGACGGGCTCGGGCTTGACGCCCATGCCCACGCCCGGAGGCGTGCCGGTGGAGATCACGTCTCCGGGGTAGAGCGTCATGAAGCGGCTCAGGTAGGCAACGATTTCCGGCACCTTGAAGATCATCGTGGCGGTGCTGCCGTTCTGGTAGCGGTGGCCGTCGACTTCCAGCCAGAGCTTGAGCTGGTGGGGATCGGGAATCTCGTCCTTGGTCACCAGCCAGGGGCCGGTGGGGCCGAAGGTGTCGCAGCCCTTGCCCTTGTCCCAGGTGCCGCCGCGCTCGATCTGGTAGGCGCGCTCGGACACATCGTTGACCACGCAGTAGCCCGCGACATGGTCCATGGCCTCATGCTCCTCGATATAGGAGGCGGTTTTGCCTATGACCACGCCAAGCTCGACTTCCCAGTCGGTCTTGACCGAGCCGCGCGGAATGCGCACGTCGTCGTTCGGCCCGACCACGGCCGAAGTCCACTTGTTGAACACCACGGGCTCCTGGGGAATCGGCATGTTCGATTCGGCGGCGTGGTCGGCGTAGTTCAGACCGATGCAGATGAACTTGCCGATCTGGCCGACGCAGGCGCCCAGGCGCGGCTGGCCCTGGACCAGGGGCAGCTGGGACAGGTCCATGGCACGCAGTTCCTGCAAGCCGGGGCCGGCCAGGAATTTGCCATCGATGTCCGCGGTCAGGGCGCAGATGTCCCGGATGTGACCTTCCTGGTCAAGCACGCCCGGTTTTTCCGAACCCTGGGGTCCATAGCGCAAGAACTTCATATAACGTCTCCGTATGCTTCATTGGGATGGAGCGAAGTTTAGAAGCCGCATAGGCGCCTACCCATGCGGAGATGGCCGCCCAGAGAACACAATGGAATCTCCAGACAAACCCGAACATGAAAATCCCCAGCTGGCCAGCCTGCATGCGATGGGAGGCCGACTGAAGTTCAAGCAGCTCAAGCTGCTGATCGCGATTGAAGACATGGGTTCAGTGCACCAGGCCGCGGCGCTGCTGCACATGTCGCAGCCCGGGGTCAGCAAGGCCTTGAAGGAAATCGAGGAGGCCATGGGCGCAACGCTGTTTGCGCGCACCCCGCAGGGGCTGGTGGCGACCGACATGGGCTGCTGCACCATCCGCTATGCGCGCCTGATGCTTTCCAGCCTCGCGCACATGCACCAGGAAATGCTCAACATCTCCAGGACCTCGGGGCTGCGCATTGCCGTGGGCACGATTGCCGGCGCGCTGGCGGCGGTGCTGGCCAATGCCTTGATTGCCTTCAATCGCCTGCACCCCGATGTCACGGTCGAGCTGCAGGAAGGCACCAGCGCCGACCTGCTCGAAGGCCTGCAAAGCGGCGTGCTGGATCTGGCGCTGTGCCGCACTTCCGTGGCCAAGCGCACGGACATCTTCCATTTCGAATGGCTGCACGAGGAAGAAGTCGCGGTCGCGGTGTCGCCCATGCATGCCTTGAGCGGGACGCGCGGTGTCACCTGGAAGCAGGTGGTGCAGTACCCGTGGATACTGTTTCCCGGCGACATGCCCTTGCGCACGCTGCTCGAGCGCGAAGCCGCCAGCAACGGCGTGGTCCTGGGCCTGCGGCCGGTGGAGACCGCTTCGACCTTTGCCACCGCCTTGCTGCTCAACAAGAGCCCGGAAATGGTGGCCTTGATGTCGCTGGAGACGCTGGAGTTCTTCGAGGCGCGCGGCACGGTCGCGCGCCTGGACCTCAAGGTCCAGGCCAACGCCGAGCCCTATGGCATCGTCACCCGCGCCGGGGCGACCGAACCCGAAGTGCTGGTGGCGCTCAAGGACTGCATACGCCGACAGGCGCAGTCGGCGGGCCGGCGTGGCAATTGAAGCCTGGCCGGCAACGGCTTTCGGCAGGGCATGCCGAGCGCCGCGCCGTCAAGGCACACCGGGGCATACTCAGTACGTCAAGCCGAAGCCGTAGGGAAACAGCGTGTCCTTTTGCGGATAGCCGGGTGCGTCGGGCTGGTTGTCGACGATGGCCTGGACGTTGTTGGCCAGCGCAAACGGCATCTTGCCCTGGGGCTTGACGGGCGCGCCGCTTCCCAGCACCTTGCCGCCCAGCACGTCAAGCAGCGCGGTGTTGCTGATGCCGAAGCCGGCCACGATGGCGCCGGCGTTCTTCAGGCCGCTGGCCTCGTCCAGCACATAGGGCTGGCGGAAGTAGATGGCCAGCACGGTCTTCTTGGCGCCCACCTCGTTCATGACCGCCTGGATGTGCTCCAGCGAAGGCGAAACCAGCCAGGATTGCGCCTTGGCCATTTCGGTGAACGACAGCATGCCGTTTTCCCAGGGAAGCGAGCCGCCGAAATTCAGCCCGTCATCCAGGCAGGGCTTGCTGGCATCCGCCGCCGAATAGGCGGCGCTGTTCACGCAGCGGTCGTCAAAACCCCAGCTGCGTCCGGTCGCGGGGTTGATGCGCCCGCCGGTCGCGGCGTCGTTGCTGCGGTAGGCGCTGGTCGCACGCGTGGTGCTGCCGGGCAGCAGCTTGTTGTTGGAGACTTCCACGCGTATCACCGCGTAATCGTGTCCGGCGGCGCTGGGGCGCGCGCCGCCGACCAGCGCTTCGCCGTCGGTGACCTGGTAGCCGTACTTCTCCGTGTCCGTCTTGGCCAGGCCCATCGTATAGATCTTGGCCTGGGCCTTGAGCGGCAGTGTCTTGCTGCCATCCGCCTGGGTCTGGTTCTGCAGCAGCACCACCGACTTGCGCTGCAGCTCCATGCCGGCGCTGCGGTGCGCGTCCTTGCCTATGGTGCCCTCGGCCAGGCGGGTGTCGACATAGGGATTCTCGAACAGGCCGAGCTGGAATTGCTCCTTGAGCAGGCGCCTGGCGGCTTCGGTGACGCGCGCCTCGGTGACGAGGCCGGCCGCCACGAGGTCGGTGATGGTCTTGTTCTCGCTGAAGCCGGACAGGGTTTCGGTGCCGCTGTTGATGGCCGCGGCCACCCGCTCGGGCACGGACTTCTTCTCCAGGCCCCAGGCGCGGTCGTTGACGATGCCGGTGTCCGAATTCACATAGCCCTTGAAGCCCAGCTTGTTGCGCAGCAGGTCCGTCACGATCTGCTTGGAGAACGCCATGCCGGTCTGCTCGTAGGTGACGCCCTCGTAGGTCACGTTGATCGGCACGCCGTAGTAGGGCATGACCGAGGACACCCCGGCGTCCAAGGCGGCAAGAAACGGCTTGAGGTGGTAGCCAAAATTGCCGCCGGGGTAGACCTGGTTCTTGCCATGCGCGTAATGCGGATCGAGGCCCATCTCCTGCGGGCCGCCGCCGGGGAAATGCTTGAGCGTGAGCGCCACCGCCGAGCGCGGCGTCACGGAAGTGCCGTCCTTGACCTCGCCGCCCTGCAGCGTCTGCACCAGGGTGCGCATGATGTCGGCGTTGAGGTCCGCATTTTCCGTGAAGGTCTCGTGCACCCGATACCAGCGCGGCTCGGTGGACAGGTCGGCCATGTAGCCGTACATGCCGCGCAGGCCGATGGACTTCCACTCGTCGCCCATCACCTTGGCGAACTCGCGTATCGGCGCCATGTCACCCGCACCCAGCGCCGCGGCCGCCAGGCCGGCCTCCTTGGGAAACTCCGTGAACGCTCCCGCGGCCTCGTTGATGCCCACGCGTGGGTCCTTCTCGTAATGGTTGCGGGCGTTGGACTTGAAGACGGTGGGGATGCCCAGGCGCGTGGCCTCGCTCATCTCCTGCACTGCGTTGGTGAAGCTGGCGGCCTGCTGCGGCGTCACCTGCGCGCCCGTGGCCGGCGCGGTGACCACGCTGCGGAAGATGAAGCGGCTCATCTTTTGCGTCTGCACCATGTCGGCTGCCGACGCGGACAGCTTGCCCCCGGCGTCGGCGTTCAAGGTGTTGATCAGCATCAGCCCGGCTTTTTCCTCCAGCGTCATCTGCCCCACCAAGTTGTCGATGCGCTCGGCCACCGGCAGGCGCCAGTCTTCATACGCATCGAGGCGGCCGTTGCCATTGGAGTCCTTGAACTGCCTACCGTCCAGCGTCAGCACGGCCTTGGAGCGCGCACCGATGACGGGTTGCGGCGGCGTTTCGTCGCCATCGCCGCCGCCGCAGGCAGCCAGCAAGCTCAGGCCGGCCACGCCGCTCAGGCACAGCTTGGCCGCCAGGGATACGCGCCGCAGCGCGGGGAGCTGTTGGGTTTCGTTTTGCATCACAGGGTCTCCTGAGGAATTTTGGTAACCGGTTAACTATCTAAAACAATAGACACATAAACCGATTAATTTAAATAATCGGAAAATCAAGTAAACGGTTAACTTTGGGTGAAAAAAAAGCCGCGAAGGCTGATGCGGATACTGCTCGTTAACGTTAACTTGGTCAATATCCCCACCACAGGGCTTTCCCTAGCCTCGAATCCCGGTTGACTCCCTGACCACCAGACGGCTGGTGAGAACATCGACATCGGTCGAACCCACGCCCTGGATCGCCTGCACCAGCCGGCGCATGGCAAGTTCACCGACGGCCTCGCTCATCATGTCGACGCTGGTCAGCGTGGGGCTGCAAAAGCGGCCGTAGGTGATGTTGTCGAATCCCGCGATGGCCACCTGCCCGGGCACGTGCACGCCCAGCGCCTTGGCCTCGGCCAGCAGGCCCAGCGCCAGCAGGTCATTGAAGGCGACGATGGCATCGGGCATCTCGCCGGACAGCATCACCACCGAGGCCAGGCGCTCGCCCTCCTCGCTCACCGGCGCCGCCGCGTCAAACTGCATGAAATGCGCCGCCTGGCCCTGGAACGCCTGCTGCAGACCCTGCCAGCGCTCGCTGCTCCAGCGCGCCGCCGGAAAGCCGATATAGCTGATGCGGCGGTAGCCGCGATCGCTCAGATGGCGGCCCAGGATGCGCCCCGCCTGGTAGTTGTCGCAGCACACGCTGTGGTGGGCGGCGTCGGGCGAGGGCCCGCCGTAGAACACCACGGGCGTGCCGCTGTCGAGCAAGGCCTGGATGTCCGGCTCGGGCAGGCGCGCGCTCACGATCAGGCCGTCGACGCGGCGCGACAGCGCCTTGAGCACGGCAAGTTCGGGTTCCCGGGTTTCCGCGGCGTCGGCAACAATGAGGTTCAACTGCACTTTCGCCGCCTCGCGCGCCGCGCCCTTGACCATGCTCGTGAAGTGCGGATTGCGGATGTCCTGCAGCACGATGCCGACATTGCCCGTCAGGCCGGTGTTCATTCCCCGCGCCATGGGGTTGAGCGACCAGCCCAGCTGCGTTACCACCTGGCTGATGCGCGCTTCGACCTCGAGGCTGAAGCGCTGGCTGCCGTTGACGAACTTGGATACCGTGGCCGTGGACACGCCCGCGGCCTGGGCGACGTCGCGGATGGTGGGAGCGCGTTTTCGGGGGTGGTTCATATTCTGGCGCTAGCATAACCGCCGGACAGCGACGCGCCAGGCTTGCGCCCCGGTGTCTGCCGGCGAGTCATATTGCATTTGTCATGCGGGCGCGTGGCGGCGCCGCATGGCCGCAATCCGCAAGCGCCAGCATGCAGGCTTTGAATCCGCCTGAGGAGCGCCACCATGAACGACATCACCGAGATCATCCTGGAGGGCCTGGCTGTCGTTCTGGCGGGAGCGGCGCTGGCCGTGGGCGGGCAGGTGCTGCGCGACGCCTGGAAGGGGGCCTTCAGCGAACCGGGCGAGAGGCCGCCCGGCACGGCGGCCGACAGCGGCAAGCACTGAAGCCGCGCCAGGCCTCAGAACAGCGTCTCGACATCGCTGGCCAGGCGGTAGCCCGCACCGCGCTCGGTGACGATCAGCACCGGCTTGGACTGATCGGCCTCGATCTTCAGCCGCAGCCGCCGGATCTGCACGTCCACCGTGCGGTCATAGACCTCGGCCTCATGCAGCCGCGACATCGACAGCAGCTGATCCCGGGTGAGCACCCGCTGCGGCGCACGGCACAGCGCGTTCAGCAGACTGAACTCGCCGTTGGACAATTCCACCGAATGGCCGTCCGGCGCCAGCAGGCGCCGGGTGCGCAGGTTCAGCTCCCAGCCCGAAAAACGAAACGCGCGCCGTGCTGCGC
>JBBKVU010000603.1:0-5995 GCA_037968595.1 Comamonas sp. | reverse complement strand
ACGACGATTTGCGTGGCGATGCCCGCGTGGTCGGTGCCGGGAATCCAGGCCGTGTTGTGGCCCAGCATGCGGTGGTAGCGGGTCAGGCCATCCATGATGGTCTGGTTGAACGCATGGCCCATGTGCAGCGTGCCGGTCACATTGGGCGGCGGCAGCTGGATCGAGAACGAGGGCTGGGCGGCATCGGCCTTGCCCGTGCCGCGCACGCCGCCCGCGCCGTAGCCGCGCTTTTCCCATTCGGGCCCCCAGTGGGCTTCGAGGGCCGCGGGTTCAAAGGATTTGGAGAGGCTGTCGAGGCCCGGCTGTGCAATGGAGTCGCTCATGGAGGGGGTGCCAATGCAAACGGCATCGCCTCCCATCGAAGGGGGGAGATGCCGTCCACAGGGGTTAGTAGATGACGGATTTGCGTTGATTTTACCGACCCTGCCGGTCCGTGGGCGCGGCCTGCCGAATATCCGCTGGCAACGCCTGCGCGCGCCGCCGTCGCGGCACGCGAAAAGCGCTCAGACCGTGGCTTTTCCAGGGACGAATTCGGGGCGGTCGTTGCCCTGGGGCTTGAGCGGCTCGGCGGCCTTGCCGGCCGCGCGCTCGCTGCGCCACTGCTTCTTGCGCTCGGTCCATTCGGCCAGGCGCGCATGGGCGGTGGTGCTTTCCTTGGCCATCTGCACCGCATCGGCCAGCTGGGCCGACAGCTCCAGGCGTATGCCGTTGGGGTCGAAGAAGTAGATGCTCTTGAAGATGTGGTGGTCGGTCACGCCCAGCACTTCGACGCCATGGGCTTGCAGCCGCACCTTGGCATTCTCGAGTTCCTCGACGGTGTTGACGCGAAACGCGATGTGGTTGACCCAGGCCGGCGTGTTGGGCGAAGGCTCGGCCGCGAGGTCGTCGCCCAGGTCGAAGAACGCGATGAACGAGCCGTCCTGCAGGCGAAAGAAGAAATGCGTGTAGGGGCAGTACTCGCCGGTGCTGGGCACGTAGTCGCTCTGGATGATGTGGTAGAGCGGCAGTCCCAGGATGTCTTCGTAGAAGTGGCGCGTTTCCTCGGCATCACGCGCCTTGTAGGCGAAATGGTGCAGCTGCTGGATGGGCGCGGCAGGCGGCAGTGCAGACAGGGGAGAGAGGGCGGCCATGGAGTCTCCTGGAAGAATTAGTTTCCCTATTTTAAATCAATTCACCTAAACGTAATCTTTTTTCTTTCGAGCGCGCGCCGAAGGCGAAAAAAAACCGGCACCTCTTGCGAAGTGCCGGTTGTGGCTGCCTGTCAGTGATTCATAGCGATGGCCACAGCCTATGAAACTGGCGCACCCCAGCATGGGGGCACCGAGCAAGGGCCGCCCCGCAGCGATGGTGCCGTCCCCTGGGGGAAGCGGCGCCAGCCGCTCAGGGGGGGGCTAGTTACTGCTTGACGGCTTCGATCTGCAGCACCAGGCGCACCTGCTTGGAGGCGCCGAAGTTCACGCCGTAGTCCAGGCCGAAGGCCGTGCGATCGATCGTGGCTTCGAAGTCGCCGCCGCAGACTTCACGCTTTTGCAGCATGGGGCTGGGGTAGCAGTTGAACTTGTTGGCCTTGAAGGTCACGGGCTGGGTCTTGTCGAGCAGCGTCAGCTGGCCCGTGACTTCCTTGACCTTGTCGCCGTCAAACACGAACTTGTCGGAAACGAACTTGGCGGTAGGGAACTTGGCGACATTGAAGATGTCGGCGCTTTGCAGGTGCTTGTCGAAGTTGGGCGTGCCCGAGTTCACCGAAGTCATGTCAAGCGTGACTTCGACCTTGCCGGCCTTGCCTTCACGGTCGAATTCCACCGTGCCCTGCTTCTTGTCGAAGCGTGCGCGGTTGGTGGTCGCGCCCATGTGGTCGATCTCGAACGTCGCGAAAGTGTGGGTCGGGTCGATGGCGTAGGTCGCGGGAGCGGCCTGGGCAACGGAAGCGAACAGGCCGGCGGCGGCGAGAGCGAAAAGCGTGGTGCGCATGGAAAAACTCCTGAGTGAAAAGGGGTTGCGAGACAGGGGAATCAGGCCCGGCGCTCGGCGCCGGGCAGGGGAAATCGTCAGATCTTGCCGACGCCCGTGAGGGCCAGCTTGAACGTGATCTGCACGTCATCGGCGACCATCGAGGTGTCGGTCCACTCGCCTTCGCCGATCTTGAACGTCAGGCGCTTGATCGGCAGCGTGCCGGCGGCAATGGTGGTGGCGCCGGTCTGCGTCAGCGTCACGGGCACGCTCACGTTCTGCGACTGGCCCTTGATGCTCAGCTTGCCATCGACCTGGTACTTGCCGCCGCCCAGCGCCTTGACGGCGGTGGAGTCAAAGCGTGCTTGCGGGAAGCTGGCGACGTTGAACCAGGTGGCCTTGGGCATTTCGGCGTCGGTTTCCTTGGAGCCCATGGTGGCGCTGCCGGTGGCGACGGTGAACTGGATCTTGCTGGTTTCGGGCTTGGCGGTGTCGAACTGCACCTGGGCGTCGAACTGCTTGAACTGGCCTTGCAGCGGCACGCCCATCTGTTTGATGGTGAAGCCCACCGAGCTTTGCGCGGGCACGAGCTTTTGCTGGGCAAAAGCGGCAGGCGACAGCACGGCGCCGGCCAGGGCAATGGAGGAAACCAGGGTACGCAAGGTCATGAAAAACTCCGGATATTCAAAAAATCAAGGCAGAAAGTGGGGGCAGCTACGGGTGCTGGATTCAGCCGCGGCGCTCGGGCAGCATGCGCAGCAGCAGGCCGTCCCGGTCGACCAGCTGGTGCTTGAGCGCGGCGGCAATGTGCAGCACGATCAGCCCGGCAAGCGCATAGGCGCTCCACTGGTGCAGCGGCTTGATGGTCTCGGCCAGGGCCGGACTCACGGGCACCCAGTCGGGCAGGGGCACAAGGCCCAGGAAGACGATGGGAAAGCCCGCCGCCGAACTATAGGCCCAGCCCAGCAGCGGCACCAGAAAGAACAGCGCATAGAGCGCGTGGTGGGTGCCGTGGTGGGCCTTGTGCTGCCAGGCGGGCATCTTGGCCGCCATGGCCGCGGGCAGGGCCGGCGGCTTGTTTGCCAGGCGCCAGCCCAGGCGCAGCAGGCTCAGCAGCAGAATCGACACGCCCAGCCACTTGTGCCAGTTGTAGAGCTTGAGCCGCTGGGGCGAGAACGACAGGCTGACCATGTACAGGCCTATGCCAATCGCAGCAATCAGGGCCAGCGCCAGAATCCAATGCAGCAGCTTGGCGGTGGCGGTATAGCGGGCGGGAGCGTGGGTTGTTATTGATTTTGAAGACATGGCTGGGAATTGGCGGGTCTGTCCGTCATATGCCGGGTGGCATTCTTTTCCCAGTATAGGAAGCGTTGGAATGAAAAGAGTTCAGTGAGATTGATGGCTGAGTTCAAAAAAGATGAAGTCGAGCGATTCCCGGGGGGGGCTCAACCCGTTCGGGCTGAGCTTGTCGAAGCCGGATTTCTCTGGAGCCCGCCCTGAGAGTGGCCGGCGCGCCGGGGTGAACGCAGGCGCAGCGCGGCTCAAAGGCTCAGCGCGGCCTGCTTCCATGCCGCTGCCGCGGCTTCGCTGTCGTTGCGGTGCTCGGCCATGCGCGCGAGTTGCTGCCAGGCATGCACGCGCAGCGGGCCGGCGCCGAGTTGCGGTGCGCACTGGGTCAGCAGCTGCTGGGCCTTGCCCCACAGCTGGCGCTGCACGCAGGCCATGCCGGCCAGGTATTGCAGCCGCGGCTCGCGCGGGTTGTTGCGGCTGGCGGTCTCGATGCGCGCCAGCCACTGGCTGTCGATGCCGTCGAGGCAGTCCTGCAGGGCCAGCACCAGGGTCTGCATCTGGCTCTCGCTCAAGGCTTCCATGCGCGCTGTCGCGTATTCCCATACTGGCAGCAGCCAGGCGCGCGCCTGCGACAGGTCGCCGCCCAGGCGTACCAGCTGGCGCGCCGCGGGAACGGCGATTTCAGGCATGACGCGTTCGTCCGGGTCCAGGTCCAGCCAGAGTTGCTGCAGGCGACCGGTGTCGCGCGTGTCGTGTATCAGCTCAAGCACCAGTCCGCGCACGATGCTGGCCGAGGCCGCGGGCGAGAACGCGCGATGCTTGGCCAGCATGCGCGCGGTTTCCAGCGCGTTTTCGGTGTGTCGCGCCAGGCGCGCGGCCTTGAGCTTGATGCGCAGCGCCAGTGTGCGCCGGCTCGCGCCCTGGGGCAGCGCGGCCAGACGTTCGAGCGCCAGCAGTGCGTCGCGGTCGTCCAGCGCCCAGCGCGCGGCCCGCATCTGCGCGCCTTCGCGGGTTTCCTGTTCCACGGCCGTGCCATCGTGCGGCGCGCATTCCAGCACCTGGGCCAGATGGATTTCACGCTGGGGAGTGTCCTGCAGCGCATGCGAGCCTTCGGCCGCGACCATATGGGCGGTGGCGCGCAGCTGCCGGCCGTGGGGCACGTCGGCCAGGGCGGTGGACAGCGATTCTTCCAGTGCGAGCGCCGACAGCGCCGACTTGCGCGCGCGCAGGAAGCGCCCGGCCTGCAGGTGCGACAGCGCGTCCAGCAGCGCATGGTGCATGGCGCGTTCCTTTTGCTGCTCGCGCCAGCGCCGCGCCTGGCGCGGCAGCTGGGTGAGCACCGACAGCCCGCGCAGCGCCGCATGGCACAGCACGAAGGATGCGACCAGCAGCAGCAACACCATGTTGAGCGACAGATCGATGCGATAGGGCGGCCAGAACAGGGTGACCGTGCCCTGGTTGTTGCCCACGAACAAGGCCACCGCGACAGCGATGCCAAACAGGCCGATGAACCAAAGTGCAGCGCGCATGGATATTCCTCGACGTACGGACTAGCGCCCGGCGGCGGCTGTTGCCAGCGCCGCCAGGGTGTCGTCCAGGGAGGGTTGCTCGTTGCTCTTGAGGTGCAGCTGGATCTGTTCCAGCAGCGCCTGGGCGTTGCGCGTGCGGCGCGACGCCGGATCGAAATACTTGCCCATGGCGACGCTGGCCGAGACCAGATCGTTGCGCGCCGCATCGTACTGGCGCGCCAGCACGCCCAGGCGGGCATTGAGCAGCGTCAGCTTGAGGTTCTCGCGCAGGAAGAAGCCCTGGTCGGGCGACAGCAGCACGGCTTCAGGCTGGTCGATGCGGCTCACGCGCACCAGGTCATAGACTTCGGCGCGCACCACATCCCAGCTGCGCCCACCCCAGGCCTGCCACCAGGCCCAGTCGGCAGGTGACAAGGCGGGATCCTGGGCCAGCGCCGGCGTGGCCACGGCCTTGCCGCCGCGCACCGCGCTGGGCTTGGCGACGGCATTGCTCAGCGGCAGTTCGTCCACGCCGCGCGACAGTTCGTCGAGCCGCGAGAGCAGGCCGGCGGTGTCGGTCACGGCCAGGCGCGAAATGCTTTCAAGGTCGCGCTCGATGGCGCGCTGCACCGGCGTGAGGCGCGGCTGGGCCGTGCGCTCTATGCGCTGGCTGGCGCTGCGCAGGGTCGCGATCAGGGGATCGAGGCTGCCCGTCAGCTGGGACTGCTGCTGGGCCATGCGGATCGCGGTGTCGATGTCGACCATCAGCGTGTCGTCACGCGTGCGCGACAGGCTTTGCACCAGTTCTTCCAGCTGGGTGCGCTGCAGCGCGACTTCGCCGACGCGCGCTTCCATCACGGAAATGCGTGCCGCGCTGTCGCGCGCCAGGTCCTGCGCATCGCGCGCCATGGTGCGCGCCTCGATGGCCTGGGTGCCGGAATCGGCGCTCTGGCGGGCCAGCTGTTCCTGGATGCTGCTCATGCGCTGCCACAGCATGCCGCTGCCGACCAGCGCGACCACGGCGACGGTACCGAGCAGGTACAGCGCCAGTTGCGAGCCGGGGCGCGCTGTGGGTGCGGCAGGGCCCTGGGCCGCATGCGGCACAGGGGCAGACTGGTCGTGGACGGCGTCGGTACTCATGGTGCTGATTCTATCGAGGCCGCCACGTCATTCAGCGAAGGACGGCATTCCTGTACAAGGCCAAAGCCCGCCTGCTGCGCGGCGGCGGCAATGCGCGGGTGGGTGGC
>JBBKVU010000602.1:0-2841 GCA_037968595.1 Comamonas sp. | reverse complement strand
AGCTGTCCCAGCGGCTGCGCAGGCCGGCGCCCAGATCGCTCCACCAGTGGCTTTCCTCGGGCGCGCTGAACTTGGCGCGGCTGTCGATGACGCGGGCGCGCAGGGCGCGACCTGTCAGGTCGCCGACCATGGGCAGAGCGCTGCGCGCGCCCTGGCCCCAGTGGTCGTTGCGCAGGCTGATGCGGCCGTCGTTGAAGCCGGCCCAGGCGCCGACCACCAGCTCGGGGTGCATCAGGATGAACCAGCCGTCGGCATTGCCTTGCGTGGTACCGGTCTTGCCCGCGACATCGGCGCGTATGCCGTATTGCTGGCGTATGGCGCGTGCCGTGCCCTTGTCGACCACGCCGCGCAGCATGTCGACCAGCGTGAAGCTGAGCTGTGCGTCAAGCGCCTGCTCGGGCGCGGTCGGCGCGAACTCGGCCAGCAGCTCGCCATCGCGGTTCTCGATGCGCGTGACCCACATCGGTTCCTGGTAACGCCCGCCATTGGCCAGCGTGCCATAGGCGTTGACCATTTCCTTGAGCGTGACCGGACTGCTGCCCAGGGCCAGCGCGGGCACGGGCTCGAGCGGGCTCTGGCGCACGCCCAGCGCGCGCGCCAGCTGCACCACCTTGTTCACGCCGACTTCCTGCATCAGCGCGGCGGTGATGGTGTTCTTGGAATAGGCCAGGGCGTCGGCCAGCGTCATCTCCTTGCCGCTGGGCGGGCCGGCATCGCTGGGGCGCCAGACTTCGCCGCCGGCCAGTGCGATTTCCACTGCCTGGTCGGGGCGCTTGTCGTCGGCATGCAGGCCTTGCTGCAGCGCGGCGCCGTAGACAAACGGCTTGAAGGTCGACCCCGGCTGGCGGCGCGCCTGCTGCACATGGTCGAAGCCGTCAATCGCGAAGTCGCGGCTGCCGACCCAGGCGCGCACCGCGCCCGTGGTCGGATCCATGGCCAGCAGGCCGGCTTCGGGCCGCGTCTTCTGCGTGCGCAGCCGGCGCATGAAGGACTTGTCCTTGAGCAGGGCCTGCAAGGCCTGCTCGGGTTCGAGCTCCGACTTGCGGAATTCGTCGGACTCGCGCACCAGCGTCTGCACCAGTGGGTTGTCGGCGTTCCAGCCGCCGCGCTGGTTCCAGCCCGCATCCGCTATGCCCTGCAGCGTGCGGCCCTGGCGCGCCACGGCCTGGTTGGCCCAGGTCTGCAGCTGCATGTTGAGCGTGGTGCGCACCACCAGGCCGTCGGTGTAGATGTTGTAGTCGTTGCGGTCGGCCCAGGAAATGAGCCATTTGCGCAGCTGCTGCGCAAAGTGGGGCGCGGGGCCGGTCGGTTCTTCCTGGCGCTCGAAGTCGATGCGCAGCGGGCGCTTCTTCAGCTGCGCAAACGTTGCCGCGTCCAGTTCCTCGCGCTTGACCATCTGCGACAGCACCGTGTTGCGCCGCGCCAGCGAACGCTCCGGGTTGAGCACCGGGTTGTAATAGCTTGTTCCCTTGAGCATGCCGACCAGCGTTGCCGATTCCAGCACGCCCAGCTGCTTGGCCGACTTGTCGAAATAGGTGCGCGCCGCCATCTCTATGCCGTAGGCGTTGTAGAGGAATGGCACGGTGTTCAGATAGGTCTCGAGGATTTCGTCCTTGGTATAGAGCGCCTCGATCTTGAACGCCGTGATGGCTTCCTTGAGCTTGCGCGTGAGCGTTGGCGCGCGGCCGATTTCCGCCGGGTAGAGGTTGCGCGCGAGCTGCTGGGTGATGGTCGAGCCGCCTTGCCGGTCGCCATTGAGCGTATAGATCAGCGACGACGCGGTGCGCCGCCAGTCGAGACCATGGTGGTCGTAGAAACGGTGGTCTTCGGTGGCGATCAGCGCCTTGATGACGGCCGGTGAGATCTGATCGAGCGCCACCCAGTCGCGGTTGCTGCGCTTGAATACCGCGATTTCCTTGCCGTCCTGGCTCAGTATCTGGGCCGGCTGTTCAAGCCTGGCCTTGCGGATGTCGCGTATGCCGGGCGTGAACGGAATCAGTATCAGCACATACAGCAGCGCCAGCAGGGGCAGGGCGGCCAAGCCCCAGGCCCATTGCTTGCGCGTGGGCCGGCGCAGCGCCGCCAGGCGTTCGCGGCTCGGCCACAGAGGCCAGGCCTGCGCATGTTGCCACGCGGCCGCCACGCGGGCGGGCAGCTTCAAGTCATTCACGGAAAAACGCACAGTGCTGAGCAGACCAGGCTGCTGGAAATGCAAAGCGCGCAGTGTGGCTGAAAAAAGGCGAAGCTGCTTTGGTGTCGCTGGCTTGCCTCTGACGGCGCCGTTTTGGCCTTGTGGCGCGTGGCGTTATGCCGGCGCCAGCCAATCGGCGAGCTCTTCGGCGTGGCGCTGCTCATGCTCCAGGATGGCTTCTATCAGGCGGCGCGTGGTCGGGTCCTTGTCGCCTATCAGCGCGATCATCTGGCTGTAGGTCTCGATGGCGACGCGCTCGGCAATCAGATTGGCGCGGATCATGGCCTGCAGTTCGCGCGCCGCGCTGTAGCTTGCATGGCTGCGCTGGCTCAGCGTGTCGGGGTTGAAGTCGGGCTCGCCGCCGAGCTGCACGATGCGCCGCGCCAGCCAGTCGGCATGCTGGGCTTCGTCATTGGCATGCACCAGGAACGCGTTGGCAATGGCGGGCGAGGCCAGGCCCACGGCCGTGAAATGGTGGCGTTTGTAGCGCAGCACGCAGATCCACTCGGTGGCCAGCGCGTCATTGAGCAGGGCGATGATTTCCTCGCGCCAGGGGCCGAAATGCGGGGTCACGGCCCCGGCCTGCAGATCGCTCTTGGCGGCCTCGATGCCCGCCTGGTCCAGCGCCAGGCGCTCGCGCGCTGCGGCGG
>JBBKVU010000601.1:0-4129 GCA_037968595.1 Comamonas sp. | reverse complement strand
GCGCTCCCACATCATTGCTTTCTGCGTCTCGGTGTAGTAAATCCTCGGTCTTTGCTTCATGCCAGCACTCCTTCCGCGGGATGCGATCATTGTGTTGCATCGACCAGTTGAATTGGCAGCCGAGAGCTGACTATCAATGTGAAATACTTATCGCGAGCTGTCACGCCTTATTGCTTGAGCGGCCCTCGTCGAACCTAGGCTGCGCCTGTGCAGCGCAGATCTCAGCAGATGCGCACCGCCCTGGCGCCAGAGCTCAGCACCTGCGCCATACACTTGCCAGCCAAGGCTGTTGTTCGATCGGCAGGCCAGGGGGACGGTAGAAATGCTCCAGTTCCTCGAACCCGGCGGCCGTCACCAAGGCGCGCCAGGTGGACCCGTCGTGAAACACGCCATAGCGCTCACCATTCCCAGCCCTCCTGCCCCGCCCCGCGCGGGTTGGAACTGAACAGCACCCCGCCTGGCCGCAGGCAATCGTGCAGTTGGCGCATTACCTGAGGCAACGCCTGGCTGGGCACATGAAATAGCACGGCATTGGCAAAATACACCGTCAAAGCGCTGCGCGGGCAGTTCGAGCTGCAGAAAACTCTGCTCCAGCACCTCGCAGCCGCTATGCGCGCGCGCCCTCCAAGCCCACAGCACGGTGACCCAGCGCCGTGAAGTGCGCAGGTCGCGCCCGGGACCGCGGCCAAAATCCAGCAGGTCAAACGGCGGTGGACCGGCGATGTGCGTGAGCAGCGCAGCGGGTCTTAGCTCTGAGCTTTCATAGGCTCGGGCGTAGGCCCACTCGCGCAGGCTGTTTTGCACGAAGCGCTCAGCCTTGCCATTGGTCTTGAGGGTGTAGGGCCGTCACATGGTAAGCAACAAACTAGGACTTGGGCTGGCCCAGAAACGTCCCGCCCACGGCCCAGTCCGAAGGCTGGACATCGACGAACACCACGTGCACCGACTCGGGCGTGCAGCCGCAGTGCGCCACCATTGACTGGGTGACGTCGTTCGCTACCTTTTGCTTTTGCTCCTGGCTGCGGCCAGCGGAAAGTTCGACTTTGATGACGGGCATGGTTCAGATCACTTGAAAGAAGAAGACATCAGGCCTGCTGGAAATACAGGTGCGCACCGCAGGCATCTGCCGGTTCAACAGCCAGTTGGCCGTTGACCTGGCGATAGCCAATGGCGTTGTCGGCAAACCACTTTTCGGTATTTGCCAGATCCTTGACCAACAACGTCGCGGAAGCCATGTAATCGCCGCGCACCGGCTGGGCATCGCCCCGGCGCTCGGCTTCCTCAGGGGCAATAAGTTCCACATCGGCGCCCTCGCCAAAGTCCAGGAAGATGCGATCGGCTTCGCGCTTGACGTTGTGCGCGCCCAGCAGGCGCGTGTAGGCCGCCTGAGCCGCGTCGAAATCACGCACCACGCCCACCAGCCGGCCAAAAGAAAGCACGCCATTCGGGTGGTCCAGCCAGCCCGGCTGGCGCAAGGCCTCGGGCGTCAGGTGCTCGCAAAGGTTGGCGTGAGTCAGGCCCGGATACAGGTCGTGGGCCAGCATCACGGTCTTGAAATGCAGGTCCAGCGTCTTGTCTTCCAGCACCAGCTGGCGATTCAAATGCTTGGGCAGCTCAATGCCCACGCCCGTGGCGATGGCTTCGGCATAGCTTTCGTCCGCATTCCGGGAATTGAAGGCCACGCCGCACAGGCCTTCGCCATGGACTAGGAACTTGTCCAGCCCAGCGAGGAATTTATTGGGGTCGCCCACGCCCCGAATCTCCAGGTAATCTTCGGCAAACATGATGCACACATTGGCCGTGCCCCATTCGCGGTGGTAGCCGGTGGGGGGGACGACGAAGCCCAGCTTTTTGTACTGTTGCCGCGTAGGTTCCAGCGCATGCACTGCCACCACCGGGTGATCGACTCTGCCAACTTTTGCGGCCATACCAAACCTCTTTCAACAATAAAAACATGCCTGCGCGGGATGCATTCCCGCGCATGGCTAAAAATCAAAGCCCGTGCTCAGAAGCTGTGCTTGACACCAAAATCCACGCCTTTGGATGCCGAGCCATTCATCACCGGGCCCGGAGCGACGACGAAGGCGGAGCCGCCCTTGTTCTTGATGTAGGCCACATTGGTGTACAACGCGGTGCGTTTGGACAGGTCATAGACATAGCCCAGCGCGATCTTGCTGGCCTTGTTCTGCATGCCGTCCAGCTCGTAGGCACCGCCCTTGCCGATAGAGTGCGCTACGTTCAAGCGCAGTGTGCCCTGGCCCAGCGGCATCAGTCCGCCCAGGTTGTAGCGGCTCTCGGTGGCGCTGGTGTATTTGAGCTGCGACCAGCCGGCGTAGAGCTTGAACGGGCCAAAGTCATAATTGCCCGCCAGGGCCGCGGTCTTCACCGAGCCCTGCGCAACCTTGGTCTGGCCATAGGCCACGCCCACATCCAGCGGACCCGACTTGTAGCCCAGCAGCCCGCCCGTATGGCCCGCACCGTCCACACCTTCGCGCGGCGCCACCGTGGCTTGCCCGTACACACCGCCCAAGGTGTTCGGCAGGAAATAGGTGACGGAGTTATCGAGCCGGTAATGCGTGCTGTATGCCACGCCATTGATCTTGGCCGAGGAGAAAATCGAGTCGATGGCCGGGAGGCCGGAATTGCCAAACGGATCGGACAGCAGCGTGGCCACGCGGTAGGCCGGCGTGAAATCGCGGCCCATGCGGATTTCACCAAAACCGCCCGTGAGGCTCAAGGTGGAGCGGCGCCCCCAGAACTTGCCAATCACTTCGCCGGTATCGGCATTGATCTGGCTTTCCAGCCAGAAACTGGCCGACAGGCCGCCGCCCAGATCTTCCGAGCCCTTGATACCCAAACGGCTGGCGGCGATGCCACCCGACGCCAGTTGCGTCACCGAATTGCCGCCATTTCGGACATGGCGCACACCGGCATCGACGATGCCGAACATATTGACATTCGCCTGAGCGGAAGTCTCACCGACCAGCGCGCACAACACAGCCAGGCACAGAACAGAGCGTTTCATCTTGGTATCTCCAGAGCGTTTTTATGAACAGAAGCGATTGCAATGCCAGCAACGAATCCAAAGTTGGATCCAACAAATGGCGTGATTTTTCGAAACAAAAGAAATCCCCTCAGGCCGGCGTCGCGTCCATGGGGAAGGTGCTGCTATCCACCCGCGCCACATATTTCACTTTGGCTTGGCTGGCCCAGGTGTTGTTAGGGAAGTACAAGGGAATGATTCCCTGGTCGTCGACCACGGCCATCTGCGTCGCCTGCTGCAGCAACTGAGCACGCGCACCGGCATCCACGGTGCGCACCGCTTTTAACAGCACGGCATCCACCGCAGGGTTGCTGTAGCGGCCGCGATTAGATGAGCCCGCACCCGTTTTTTTATCCGCTGTCGCCAGCAACCCTTTCAGGGAGGCCGAAGGTTCGACCGAAGCCCATCCCACCTGGATGACGCTGAACTCCGGCTCGCCCTGGCTACCGCTGGAAGCGCGGGCAAAGAACTCGGTGGATGGCAAGGAAACCGCCAAGGCGTCAATGCCCACCGACTTCAAGCCCGCAGCCATGGCCTGCAGCACCGCTTCGTCGTTGACGTAGCGGCCCTTGGTGCCATGCATCACCAGGCGGAAACCGTCGGCATAGCCGGCGGCCTTGAGCAGCGCCATGGCCCCCGCGGGGTCATACGGCGTTGCTTGCAGATGGGGCAAGGTGCCTGCGAAGGACGCTGGCAGCAGCTGCGCTGCAGGCGTGGCCGAGCCTTGCAAGATGCTTTTCACGATGGCCGCACGATCGATGGCGATGGACAAGGCTTTGCGCACCCGCACGTCGCGCAGCGGATTGGCGATGGCCTGGCCCTGCTTGTCCGTGATGTAAGGCGTAATTGCCCGCGCCTGGTCCATATGCAGGAAAAGCAGGAAATTGCTGGCGGTCTGCGACAAGGCAATGCCGGGCGCGGCCCGCAGATCCGCGATGCGCGTCGGCGGCACCTGGTCGATGAGCTGGGCCTGACCCGCGAGCAAAGCCTCGACGCGTTCGCTGCCGTCCGCTTTGAGCAGCACTTCGACGCGGCTCCAGGGAAAGTGGCCGGCCCAGTGCTTATCAAACGCAGCATAGCGAATGC
>JBBKVU010000600.1:0-14729 GCA_037968595.1 Comamonas sp. | reverse complement strand
AAGCCGATCAGTTCACGGCCGTGCCCCAGCTGCCGGCAGCGGTGTAGCGCAGAAACTGACGCGCATGCCCGCGCAGGCCTGCTTTCGGCGGCAAAATCGTTTTTTTGCAAGCAGGGGTGGCAATGCGTGAAAGTGTGGATTGCGTCGTGATCGGCGCCGGCGTCGTGGGCTTGGCCGTGGCGCGCGCCCTGGCGCTGCAGGGCAGGGAAGTGATGGTGCTCGAGGCGGCCGAGGCCATAGGCACGGGAACGAGTTCGCGCAACAGCGAAGTCATTCATGCGGGCATCTATTACCCCGAGGGCTCGCTCAAGGCGCGATTGTGCGTGCGCGGCAAGCAGCTGCTTTACGCCTATTGCGAAGAGCGCGGCCTGCCTTTCAAGCGCTGCGGCAAGCTGATTGTCGCCACCAGCGAAGCCCAGCGTGCCACGCTGGAATCCATTCGCCTCAAGGCCCTGGCCAACGGTGTCGACGATCTGGTGCTGATAGATGCCGAGCAGGCGCGCGCCATGGAACCCGCGCTGCACTGCGTCGCGGCGCTGCACTCGCCGAGCACGGGCATTGTCGACAGCCATGCGCTGATGCTGTCGCTGCAGGGTGATCTTGAAAACGCCGGCGGCCTGGTGGCATTTCATGCGCGCGTGCTGCGCGCCGAAGTCACTCCCGAAGGCATCGTTCTGCATACCGCCGACGGCATGGAACTGTTGGCGCGCACCGTGGTCAATGCTGCGGGCCTGCACGCCCCCGGCCTGGCACAGGCCTTTGAAGGCCTGCCGTCGCAGTCGGTACCCACGGCCTATTACGCCAAGGGCAGCTATTTCACGCTCAGCGGCCGCAGCCCGTTCTCGCGCCTGATCTACCCCGTACCCGAAGCCGCAGGCCTGGGCGTGCATTTGACGCTCGACATGGGCGGCCAGGCCAAGTTCGGTCCCGATGTGGAGTGGGTGGGCGGGCCGGACGACTTGGTTGTCGACCCGCGCCGCGGAGATGCGTTCTATGCCGCCGTGCGCAGCTACTGGCCCGATCTGCGCGATGAAGCGCTGGCGCCGGGCTACGCGGGCATACGGCCGAAAATCAGCGCGCCCGATGCGCCGTCCGCCGACTTCGTTGTGCAAGGACCGGCCGAGCACGGTGTGCCCGGCCTGGTCAATCTGTTTGGCATCGAGTCGCCGGGCTTGACCAGTTGCCTTGCCCTGGCAGAGTCCGTCAGTGTGCTTGTGGGAGCTGTCTGACAGCGCTGCGGCCCAGATTCTCTTGGTGCTTGCCCGAGCATTCGCTAAGATGAAGCCATGACGCCGGTAGGCGCTTGTAGGGAATTGAAACCCGCATGCGATTTTTCCGGTGCCTGTTTTTATTGTCCATCCGAAAGGCCTTCATGACTAAATCCGTCTCCGACACCATCGCCCACGCCCCTTCTGATCTGGAAAAACTGGTGAGCGATCTGCGCGGCTTGGTCGACAGCAAGACTTTGGACTCGCTGCCTGAAATCCAGGTGCTGCGCAAGCGCCTGGACGAAGGCATCGAATCCGCCCGCGACTCCGCCCTGCGCGCCGCGCGCGAAGCCGCCCGCCAGGCCAAGGATGCCGCCAAGGCAGCAGACCAGTATGCCCACGACGAACCCTGGCGCGTTGCCGGCGCGGCCATGGCCGCCGGTGCAGTGATCGGTTTCCTGCTGTCGCGTCGCTGATCGCCGCAGCAGCGATCCACCGGACATGGATGTGAACTGGTTGTCTCTACTCGGGATCGACACTTGGATCGCGCGCTGGCGCGCCAATGTGATCGAAGGCGCGATTGCGGCGGAAGACCGTCTCGATCTCGCCCGCCTCGAATGGCAGGATCAGAAACGCCGTTTGATCTCCGTCGTGGTGCTGGGCATCGCGCTGGCAGGTTTGACCGTGGTGACTTTGATCGTGCTGTCGATGGCGCTGCTGGTGCATTTCTGGGATTCGCCCGAGCGCGTCACCGTTGCGTGGAGCGTGGCGGGTACGTGGCTGGTGATCTGGGCCGGCTTGCTGCTGGGTCTGTGGTCCACGCTGCGCAAGGCCGGCAATGCGTTTGCATTGACACGCAACGAACTGGCGCAGGATTGGCGCACGTTGAAGGAGCGGCTGTGAGCACTTCCACTACTTCTGTCGTCAACGCACAGAGCGTCAAGGCCAAGGCCGCGGCGCTCGATGTGTCCCTGCCCGAAACGCACCGTGCCGTGCTGCTGCGCATTGCAACGCAGCGCGAGCGGCTGCTGGCGCGGCGCAGCGCGCGTGCCCAGGCGCTGGCCTTGCAAAGCCAGCAGTCGGCGCATATGCCCACTTCCGGCGCGCTGCCGGAACGCCTGGTGGCATTTGCACGCTTGCATCCGGTGGCGGTTGCCGTGGCGGCAGTCGCCGCGGTGGCTGTCGGCCCGCGCCGCCTGATACGCTGGTCGGGCATCTTGCTGCCGCTGGTGGCCAGGTTCCGCCGCTAGGTCGAGCCATCCCGGTGCTGCCGGGCCGCAAAAAAAGCCGTGCGCTGCCTGCAGCCACGGCTTTTCTTTTGCTCAGCGCAGATTGCGAATCGCCTTGGCCGCGCGCTGCACCAGCGCCGGGCCTTCGTAGATCAGGCCGCTGTAGATCTGCACCACATCGGCGCCGGCGCGTATCTTTTCCACGGCGTCGTTGGCGCTCATGATGCCGCCAACTCCGATGATGGGGAACTTCGCGCCAAGCGCGGCGCGCAGCAGGCGTATCACATGGTTGCTGGCCGCGCGCACCGGCGCGCCCGACAGGCCTCCGGCCTCGTCGGCATGCGGCATTCCCTGCACGGCTTCGCGCTGTATCGTGGTGTTGGTGGCGATCACGCCGTCCATACCATGGCGCAGCAGCGTTGCGGCAATCACCGCCACCTGATCTGCGTCCAGATCGGGAGCGATCTTGACAAACAGCGGTACGCGCCGGCCCTGCTGCGCGGCCAGCTGCTCGCGGCGCACGGCAATCGCGCCAAGCAGCCCGTCGAGCGCGTCATCGCTTTGCAGCGCGCGCAGATTCTTGGTGTTGGGCGAGCTGATGTTCACCGTCACATAGTCGGCATGCGGATAGACGCCTTCAAGCGCTATCAGGTAGTCGCTGGTCGCTTCCTCTATGGGCGTGAGCGCGTTCTTGCCGATGTTCAGGCCCAGCAGCATGGGCTTGCCCTGGGCGCGGCACTTCGACTGGCGCACATTGGCGACGAATGTCTCCAGCCCCTGGTTGTTGAAGCCCAGGCGATTGATCAGCGCCTTGGCCTGGGGAATGCGGAACATGCGCGGCTGAGGATTGCCGGGCTGGGGCTTGGGCGTGACGGTGCCGACTTCGACAAAGCCAAAGCCCATGGCGCTGAGCGCGTCTATGCAGCGCGCGTTCTTGTCCAGGCCCGCGGCCATGCCAACGCGGTTGGGAAATTGCAGACCCGCCAGTTCGATCGGGTCCGACACCATGGTCTGCGACCAGGCCCACTGCAGCGGCGTGCCCTGGCCGCGGGCCAGCAGGTTCATGGTCAGATCATGGGCGGCTTCGGCGTCGAGGCGGAACAGAAAGGGTCTAGCCAGTGCGTAGGGAATAAGAGACATTGGATAATTCGGTGATTACTTCCAATTCTCTCCCATGACGACACCTGCTGCAGCCCTTTCCCAAGATGAACTCAAAACCCTGGTGGGACAAGCTGCCCTCCAATATGTGCAGCCGGGCGAAATCGTCGGCGTGGGCACGGGCTCGACGGTCAACAAGTTCATTGACGCCCTGGCCACGATCAAGGACCAGATCCGCGGCGCGGTCTCGAGCTCGGTGGCCAGCACCGAGCGCCTGAAGGCGCTGGGCATCGCGGTGTTCGACGCCAACGAAGTCGAGTCGCTGTCGGTATACATCGACGGTGCCGACGAGATCGACGGCAAGGGCTACATGGTCAAGGGCGGCGGCGCGGCCCTGACGCGCGAGAAGATCGTTGCCGCGCTGGCCCGGCGCTTCGTCTGCATTGCCGACGAATCCAAGCTGGTCGATGCACTGGGCGCATTTCCGCTGCCCGTCGAAGTGATTCCAATGGCTGCCCAGCACATCGCGCGCCGCTTCGAAGCCCGCGGCGCGAACGCCACGCTGCGCCTCAAGGACGGCCAGCCGCTGGTGACAGACAACGGCCAGCGCATCCTGGACGTGCGCGGCCTGTCGATTGCCGATCCGCTGGCGTTCGAATCCGAAGTCAATCAGTGGCCCGGCGTGGTCACCGTGGGCGTGTTTGCCCGCCAGAAGGCCTCGGTCTGCCTGCTGGGCACGGCCCAGGGTGTGCGCACCATCGCCTATTGAATCGCGCGGCCGCGGCCGCGGCGCCGGGCTGCGGGCTCATGTGGGTTTGGCGCTGCGATGGTCATGGCAGGCCGTTGGGGGTCGCATCCCACGCGGAGCCTGGCAGCAGCAGATGCTGCATCTGCTGGTTCAGCTCATCGGTATCAATGCCTTCGTCGGTATCGACGGACTCCGCTGAGTCTGAATACACAATGCCCGTGGCGTAGTCGGTCCAGCCCTGGTGGGGCTCGCTGGTGCTATCGGATTCCGTCAACAACGTGAAATCGCTGGATGAGTCGGTAAATCCTTGGTCTGCATCTTGCCCAAGTTGCGGCTTTTCCGGGGGAAAGCAGCAGCGTACCAGTTCCTTGCGCAGGTCTAAGCTCTCGCCTAGCGCCGCTATTGAGTAGAACAATTCCCGCTGGGCCTCTACAAGCTCCAAGAGCCGCGGCCTGTCCGCGTAGGCTTTGGCACTGGCGTAGGCAAATTGAATCAGGTCGTCCACACTGTTGCTGACGGGCTCAGCGACTTCACTGGTGTTTTGCAGAAAATCGGAAAGCAACTGCCTTTTTTCTGCAAGCAAGTCGAGGCTGCTAGTTGCCAATGCCAAGGACACGTGCGCTTTTATCCGCAACGCCCTGTCGTCTTGGCACATTTTTGCCAGTTCATTCTGATGTGCCGTGGCAGAGGTAATCGCCGTTGCCAGATACATTCGGTCGCTGTATTCGTAGGCACCTTCTTTCGCGCAGTAGGCTTGATTGCTTTTGGCAACCGTCTCTATGGTTGCGGCCACCTGAGGGCGCGATGCGCCTAGATAGTCGGCCCGCGCTTGTGTTATGGCCAGGGTGACGCAGTCCGGCAACTGCGTGAGATCGTCAGACGCGCGATTCTGGAACTCCAGGATGGCGGCATTTGCAGCCGCGCTTTCAGCTGCTTGCAGGCCTTTCTCGTGGTTCTCGTGAAAAGCCGTCCATATCCTGTCTGTTGCCTGGTGCTGCGCAAAGTGGGAGCCCAGTTTGCCGAGCTCATTCTCGGCCACCCGTAACATGCTGTGGTGAATGACGCTCTGTGTCGAACAGCGATCAATTTGCTGCCTCAGGTTTGCGACCTCAGTCTCGAAGACCGCCATCTCATCGCCCATCAAGCGGTCTTGCCTGCCTGCTTCGGCCCTCGCTGCCTGGAGTTGCAGATACACCTTGCTGGCCGCGGCAATCTGCTCGGTCGAGGCGTTGATCGCCGTGGAGTCGTCCGGGCGGGGCTCGGTCGGCACAGGATTTGCGGTATCTGGGGTGGTGTTATCTGTTGGCTGGAGTGGACCATTGATCAGTCTGTCCAGCGCGCTGTCCTGAGGCGGTTGCCTGTCCATGATTTTTAAACCTTGTAAAAGTACTGCAAAAGTGCGGGGAGGCGCGGCAATCGTTGCCCAAGCACATGAGCAATCCGTGCTATGGTCGTAAATTCTATCAAAAATAAATATTAAATAGTTTTTAACTATCAAATGGCGCAAGTCGGCACCATCCAGATAGACCTACGGATGCAGAAAACTTCCGCCCCCGGGCACGGGCTTGCCGGCGGGCGTTCGGCTGCGCATGGCGCGCGGCGTGGTCGGCAAATTCAGAGTGCCGAGCGGGATTGGTGGGGTGGATTCTTGCGCCGCAATTGGGCAGGCGCGGCGCATCGCCTGCCTTGCCGGTCCTGGCCGTTCAGAAGCTCAGGCCTGCGGGATTGGTGGGTGTCACGCGGTTGGACGAAGCAGGCGGAGCCTGGATGCGGCGTTCTGGCCCTGAGGGCGCGGTAGCGGGTGCCGCAGCCGGCGCGGGCGGCGTGACCAGCGGCCGCACCGGCAGCTGGCGGTAGTTCGCGGGCAGGGCCGAAGTCTGCGGGTAGCCTGCGGCATCGAGATATTGGCGCCATTCGTCGGCGGCAAAGCCGGTGAGATGTTGGCGTCCAATGGTCGCGAACGGCAGCTGGCTCTGGCCGCTGAGCGCCTGCAGGGCCTGGATGTCGGCGTTGGTCTGCACGCTCAGTTCGGTGAATGGAATGCCGCGCGCCGTGAGCAGCGCGCGCGCGCTGGCGCAGGGGCTGCAGTCGCTGCCGGTGAAGAGCGTGACGGGAAAGCGTGCCTGTACGTCGCGCAGCGCATAGGGAAGGGCGTCGCTGATATTGGCAGGGGCGCGCGCGTCTTCGGCGCTCACGGCGGCGCGTGCCGCGTTGGGCTCGCGATCGGAAAACGTCACGCGCCCGTCAGAGCCGACGCTGCGGTAGATGGCCTGGGCCGCGGCTTCATTCAGCGTGAACGTGGCCACGGCAAGGGCCATGGCCGCAACCAGTGCCGGGCGCTGCAAGAAGGGCGAAACAAGCATGGCAGGAAGCGGGTGAAGCGGGTGGGCAGAAGGGGCTGAGCGCAGGGAGGGCAGGCGGTGCGGGGGCGCCTGCCTCCTGTGTTCAAGCCGCCACGGGTTCGGCCATTCCCTGGTGGCGCAGCAAGGCGTCGAGCGAAGGCTCGCGGCCGCGGAAGGCCTTGAACGAGTCCATGGCCGGGCGGCTGCCGCCGGCTTCCAGAATCGCTGCGCGGTAGCGGCGGCCGGTCTCGGGTGCGTTGCTGCCGTCGGGCAGCGCCGTTTCCTCGAAGGCCGAATAGGCGTCGGCGCTGAGCACTTCCGCCCACTTGTAGCTGTAGTAGCCCGCGGCGTAGCCGCCGGCGAAGATGTGGCTGAACGTGTGGGCCGTGCGGCTGTAGGGCGGCGCGGGCAGCACCGCGACTTCGGCGCGCACCTGGGCCAGCAGCGGCATGATGTCGTCTGCCGGCTGGTGCGTGGTGTGCAGCAGCATGTCGAACAGCGAGAACTCGATCTGGCGCAGCGTGCCCATTCCGCTCTGGAAGTTCTTGGCGGCCGTCATCTTGTCGAACAGCGCGCGCGGCAGCGGCTCGCCGGTATCGACATGGGCGGTCATGTGCTCGAGCACATTCCATTCCCAGCAGAAGTTTTCCATGAACTGGCTGGGCAGCTCGACCGCATCCCATTCGACGCCGCTGATGCCAGAGACATCGCGTTCGTTGACCTGGGTCAGCAGGTGGTGCAGGCCGTGGCCGGTTTCATGGAACAGCGTGATCACGTCATCGTGCGTCAGCAGCGCGGGCTTGCCGTCGACGCCGTCGGCGAAGTTGCACACCAGGTGCGCCACCGGCGTCTGCAGCTGGTGGTTGTCGGGGCGCAGCCAGCGCGCGCGCACGTCGTCCATCCAGGCGCCGCCGCGCTTGCCCTTGCGCGCCGGCTGGTCGAGGTAGAACTGGCCGACCAGCTCGGGGCCGTTGCTGCCCGCGCGCTCGATGCGGTAGAACTCCACGGCCGGGTTCCAGACGGGAGCGACATCGCGGCGGATGCTGACTTCAAACAGGGTTTCGACAATCTTGAACAGGCCGGCAAGCACCTTGGGCGCGGGGAAGTACTGTTTGACCTCCTGCTCGCTGAACGCATAGCGCGCTTCCTTGAGCTTTTCGGAGATGTAGCTCCAGTCCCAGGGCTGGGGATCGGCCAGGCCCAGCTCCTGGGCCGCGAAGGCGCGCAGGTCGGCAACGTCCTTCTCGGCGTAGGGCCGCGCGCGGCGCGCAAGATCCCGCAGGAAAGCAATGACCTCGGCCGGTGTCTTGGCCATCTTGGTGACCAGCGACAGGTTGGCGAAGTTGGCATAGCCCAGCAGCTGCGCTTCCTCCTGGCGCAAGGCCAGGATTTCGCGGATGTTGGCGCTGTTGTCGAATTTCGTGGCGTCGCCCGCTGCCTGGTCGGAGGCGCGCGTCACATAGGCCTTGTAGAGCGTTTCACGCAGATTGCTGCTGCGTGCAAATTGCATCACGGGCAGGTAGCAGGGCATCTTCAGCGTGAGCTTGTAGCCGGCCTGGCCTTCGGCTTCGGCTGCGGCACGCGCGGCCTGCTGCACATCGGCGGGCACGCCGTCGAGCTCCTCGAGGGTTGCGTAATAGGCAAACGCATCGGTGGCGTCAAGCGCGTTCTCGCTGAACTTCTGGCTCAGCTCGGCCGAGCGTTCCTGGATCTGCGCGAAGCGCGCCTTGGCCTCGCCCTGCAGCTCGGCGCCGGACAGCACGAAGTTGCGGATGGCGTTGTCCCAGGCGCGGCGCTGCTCGGCGTTGAGCGTGGCAGGGTCGATGGCCTTGTACTTGGCGTACAGCCGCTCGTCGGCGCCCAGGCGGGTCCAGAACTCGGTGACCTTGGGCAGGGCTTCGTTGTAGGCGGCGCGCAGCTCGGGCGTATCGGCCACGCTGTTGAGGTGGCTCACGGCGCCCCAGGCACTGGAGAACTTCTCGGTCGCGACATCGAGCACACCGGCAATCGATTCCCAGCGCGCGGGAAAGTCCGCGGCGGTGACCGTTTCCAGGGCCTTGCTGGCTTGCTCCATCAATTCATTGATCGCGGGCTGCACATGCTCGGGCTGGATGCGGTCGAACAGGGGCAGGTCGGTTTTGTCGAGAAGTGGATTGCTCATGCGTGCTTATGTGGCGGCGTAACTAATAATTTCAAGCGGTGAGTGAAAGCAGCAGGCCTCGACGGGTTCGGCTCAAACGGCTGACACCGTTCGCGCTGAGCTTGTCGAAGCGCCGGGTATGCAAGAGAGGCACACCTTTCAAACTGCCGCTCAGGCCGCGGTGCGCTCAGCCGCTTCCACGGTGCTTACCAAAAGCATGGTAATGGTCATCGGGCCGACACCGCCGGGTACGGGGGTAATGTAGCCCGCGACTTCCTTGACGCCCGCGAAGTCAACGTCGCCGCAGAGCTTGCCTTCGTCGTTGCGGTTCATGCCCACGTCGATCACCACCGCGCCGGGCTTGACCATGTCGGCCGTCAGCACATTGCGCTTGCCCACGGCCGCGACCACGATGTCGGCCTGGCGTGTCATCGCGCCCAGATCGGCCGTGCCGCTGTGGCATACGGTGACGGTGGCATTGGCCTGCAGCAGCATCATGGCCATGGGCTTGCCGACGATGTTCGAGCGACCGATGACCACGGCGTGCTTGCCGCGCAGATCCTTCATGCCGATGGATTCCAGCATCTTCATGCAGCCGGAGGGCGTGCAGGCCTTGAAGCCGACTTCGCCGACCATCAGCGCGCCCGCGCTGGCGACGTGAAAACCGTCGACGTCCTTGAGCGGCGAGATGGCTTCAATGACCTTGTGGTCGTCGATGTGCGCGGGCAGGGGCAGCTGCACCAGGATGCCGTGGATGCTGGGGTCGTTGTTGAGCGCTTCTACGCGCGCCAGCAGCTCGGCTTCGGTCAGGCTGGCATCGTACTTCTCGAGCACCGAATGCAGGCCGGCTTCCTCGCAGGCCTTGACCTTGTTGCGCACATAGACCTGGCTGGCGGGGTTGTCGCCCACCAGCACCACGGCCAGTCCGGGAGTGACGCCGCGCGCCTTGAGCGCTGCGGCGCGTGTGGCGACTTCGGAGCGCAGTTGGCGGGAGAGGGCGTTGCCGTCGATGAGTTGGGCTGTCATGTGTGAAATCTCAATAAAAAATGCTGCTAGCGCCTTGCGGACACTAGCAGCCGTGGACCATACGTAATTTTAAACAGCCTCTGCAACTCCCGTATTGCCCTGGATTTAGGCAGTCGACATGTCCCAATTCCGAGGGGGCGCCGAGCAAGGACCGCCCCGCAGCGAGGGCGCCGTTCCTAGCCGGGGGCCCCCCTCCACCGAAGGATGAGAGGGGGAAGCCGGGGCCGGCCATCCGGCATAGCGGCTCAGGGGGTGATCCACATTCAGGCGGGGACCTTGCCGGTGGGTTGGTTTTGTCCCAGGGCAATTTTCAGCAGGTCGGCAACCGTGTTGGCGTTGAGCTTTTCCATGATGTTGGCGCGGTGCGCCTCCACGGTCTTGATGCTGATGCCCAGATCGTCGGCGATCTGCTTGTTCAGGCGGCCGGCGACAATGCGCTCGAGCACCTGGGCTTCGCGGCTGGTGAGCTTGGACAGCAGCGCGTCGCGGCTGGCCGCCTGCTGGTGGCCGGCAAACGCATCGCGCGCGTGGTCCAGCATGCGCTCGACCAGGCCCAGCAGCTCTTCTTCATTGAAAGGCTTCTGGATGAAGTCCAGCGCGCCCTTCTTCATGGTGTTGACCGCCATCGGAACATCGCCGTGGCCGGTGATGAACACGATGGGCAGGGGCGACTTGCGCTCGATCAGGCGGTCCTGCAGTTCCAGGCCCGTCATTCCACCCATGCGGATGTCGACAATCAGGCAGGCGACTTCGCGCGGGTCATAGCGCGCCAGAAAAGATTCTGCGGCGTCGAAACAGCGCACGCGGTAGTCCTTGCCTTCGAGCAACCATTGCAAGGAATCACGGACGGCCTCGTCGTCGTCCACCACATACACAGTGCCTTTTTTCGGAATCAAACTCATGCAATCGTCCTTGGTGTGGGTTCGGTTGTCGTGGTGAGCGCTGTCGCATCCACAGGAGCCGCGAGCGGCAGCCAGAAAGTGAAGCGGCAGCCTATGACATCTGAACCATTGTAGAGGTTCTCCGCGCGCATGCGACCATGGTGCGACTCGACAATGCTGCGGCACAGATTGAGCCCCATTCCCATGCCTTCGCTCTTGGTGGTGAAGAAGGCTTCGAACAATCGTTCCAGCACTTCGGGCGGCAGGCCCTTGCCGGTGTCCTGCACCGTGAACTCGACCACCTGCTGGCCGTCGATCTCGCGCGGCAGCACGCTCAGCTCCACGCTGCGCTGGTGGCCGGGGCGCTGCGAGTTCTCGATGGACTCGGCGCCGTTCTTCATGAGATTGACCAGCACTTGCTCGATCAGGATGGCATCGGCCATCACGGGCGGCAGCCGCTCGGCGATATGGTGGGTCAGGCGCACGTTGTGGCGGCGCAGTTCGATGTCGGCCAGCTCCACCGCTTCGCTGACCATGTCCGCGACCTGGGCCAGTGTGCGGTTGGGTTCGCTGCGTTTCACGAAGGCGCGTATGCGCTGGATGATCTGGCCCGCGCGCTGCGCCTGGTGGGCGGTCTTCTGCAGCGCAGTGAGCAGCATTTCCTGGCTCAGCTGGCCGCTCTGGCTGCGCGAGATCATGCCGCTGCAGTAATTGCTGATGGCGGTGAGCGGCTGGTTGAGTTCGTGCGCCACGCTGGAGGCCATCTCGCCCATGGTGATCAGGCGGCTGATGGACTGCGCGTGTTCGGCCTGGCGCGCGGCCTGCTCCTGGGCCAGGCGGCGCGGCGTGATGTCGGTGGCAATCACCATCTGCGCCAGCCGGCCGTCGACCCAGCTGAGGTAGCGCGAACGCACTTCCAGCCACTTGCCCAGGTCGGGCAGGAAGATCTCGGCGTTCTCGCTGCGGGCGCTGGTCAACGGGTCGGTGGGCAGGCCCATCAGGCCGTCCTCGTCGTCCATGCCGGTGTCGGTGTGGCGCGCGGGCAGTACGCCGGCCTGGGCCACCAGCTGCAGATGGCCGTCGGTCTGCGAACCAAACCACTGGCGGTAGAGCTTGTTGGCAAACAGCAGCTCGGCGCTGCCCAGCGGCGCGACCGACACCGAGGCATCGAGCGCCTCCAGCACGATGGTGAAGCGCTCGTGCGAGGCCGACAGCTGCTCGCGGATGCGGTTGGGTTCGGTGATGTCGGTCATGGAAGACATCCAGCCCGTGTGCTGGCCATGGGCGTCGATCAGCGGCGAGACATACAGCCGCGCGTCGAACTGGCTGCCGTTCTTGCGCTGCACGCGCACCTGGAAGCCGCCCACGATGGTCTTGCCGCTGAGCTCGTCGCGCAGCTTGAGCCGCAGGCTGTCGTATTCGTTGCTGGGCCAGTAGCTGTAGGGCGGCAGCTGGCCGACGAGGTCGCTTTCGCTCCAGCCCGTCATCTGGCAGAACGCGGCATTCACATAGGTGATGCGGCCTTCGAGGTCGAGCGCGCGCATGCCGGTCAGCACCGAGTTTTCCATTGCGCGGCGGAAGTTGGTTTCGGCCACCAGGGCTTCCTGGGCGCGCATGCGCCGGCGCGTGTGCCGCCAGGTGGCCAGCAGCAGCCAGGCGGTCATGGCGCTGAGCGTGCCCACCAGCCAGAACAGGCTGTTGCCGACAAAGCCCAGCGAAGTGCGGTAGGCCTGGGCGCGCAGCACCAGGCCGCTGCCCACGGGCGACACCGGCACTTCGTACTCGTTGGCGCGATCGCGCCACCAGCGCCAGGCATTGCCGCTGGCGCGCTGCGACAAGGCGGTGCCCGCCAGCAGCTTGCCGCTGCCGTCCAGCATGGTGACCGCATAGCGCGCCAGCACTTCGGTGGGCGTGCCGTAGCGCAGCAGGCTGTCGACCGAGTACTCGCCCAGCACCACGCCGCCAAAGCCGCCCGTGCTGTTGATCGGCACCTGCAGCTGCAGCAGCGGCACCGGCTCGCCGGCGATGGCCAGGGACTGCGAATACACCGGCTGCTGCAGGTCCTGCACCTGCGCGAAGGTCCGCGCGGTGTCGCCCGGCCGCAGGATCTGGCCGGCGATGCGCAGCTGTTCGCTGTGCACCGTGGGCGCTGAATGGCTGGCACGGATGCGCTGGTGCTCGTCTATCCAGCTGATCGACTGCAGCTCGGGGTATTGGGTGATCAGTGCTTCGCTGCGGCGCGCGAAATCGCCTTTTCCCAGCTCCTGGTTGGCGATGTCGCGCGCCACGCGCATCAACTGCTCCTGGCGCTCGAGCAGCCGCAGACGCACGCGCTGCTGGGCATATTCGACATCGCGGCGCAGGGCTTCCTGCTCGCGTTCGACTTCTTCCACGCGCAGATACCAGAAGGCGACGACGATGGCCGCGAGAAACATCAATACCGCGGCCAGCGGCGCAAGCGCAGCAAAACGGTCTTGTCGCGTGGGCGACAGGCTGCGCCACCAGCTGCGCCACCAGCGCGCCGGGGCAATGATGGTGTCGGACAGGGCGTTCGGCGCGGCAGGTGCAGAGGCTACCGGCTTCGCGGCGGGCTTGACGGGGATGGGATCCATGGTCCGAGTGTAGAGGAGCGGCGCCCGGTTTTTTCGCCTTCCTCAGATGGCGTTTGATTTGTGCGTTTGCAGCAAAATATCACATTGTGAAATCGAAAAGCATCATTTGAAATTTGCTGAAAATGTGCGAAACTTCGCTTCAATTCATTCAGTGACGGCGCATTTGCGGCCGGGCGCGCAAGCCGCTGCTTGAGCAATTGGCAGGGGCGTTCGCGCCCCATGACAATGGGCCCAAGGCGCACTGTTCGTTTATCGCCTATAGCCAGGAGACACCATGACAGCTCAGACCGACCCTCAGGCCGGCGCCGGCGCCACCCCCGTGGCCAGCACCGATCAGCAAGAAACCCGTGAATGGATGGACGCGCTGTCCGCCGTGATCGACCGCGAGGGCGCGCAGTACGCCCATGCGCTGCTCGAAGAGCTGCTCGAACATGCGCGCCAAAACAGCGTTGACCGTCCTTTCTCGGCCAACACCGGCTATGTGAACACGCTGGAGACTTCGCAGGAAGCGCGCTGTCCCGGCAACCTCGAGATCGAGGGCCGTCTGCGCGCCTACATGCGCTGGAATGCCATGGCGATGGTCGTCAAGGCCAACCGCATCCACCCGCCCGAAGGCGGCGATCTCGGCGGCCACATCGGCTCGTTTGCTTCGCTGGCCAACATGTTTGGCGCGGGCTTCAACCATTTCTGGCATGCCGAGAGCGAAAACCACGGCGGCGACTGCCTCTACATCCAGGGCCATGTGTCGCCCGGAATCTATGCGCGCGCCTACCTCGAAGGCCGCATCAGCGAAGAGCAGCTGCTGAACTTCCGTCAGGAAGTCGACGGCAAGGGCCTTTCGAGCTACCCGCATCCCAAGCTGATGCCCGAGTTCTGGCAGTTCCCCACGGTGTCCATGGGCCTGGGCCCGCTGATGGCCATCTACCAGGCGCGCTTCCTCAAGTACCTGCACGCCCGCGGCATTGCCAACACCGAAAACCGCAAGGTCTGGGTGTTCTGCGGCGACGGTGAAATGGACGAAGTGGAATCGCTGGGCGCGATCTCGCTGGCGGCGCGCGAAAAGCTCGACAACCTGATCTTCGTCATCAACTGCAACCTGCAGCGCCTGGACGGTCCGGTGCGCGGCAACGGCAAGATCATCCAGGAGCTCGAAGGCGAGTTCCGCGGTTCGGGCTGGAACGTCATCAAGCTGCTCTGGGGCAAGGGCTGGGACGAGCTGCTGGCCAAGGACAAGGACGGCGTGCTGCGCAAGATCATGATGGAGTGCAACGACGGTGATTACCAGTCGTTCAAGGCCAATGACGGCGCCTACGTGCGCAAGCATTTCTTCGGCCGCGATCCGCGCGCGCTGAAGATGGTCGAGCACATGACCGACGACGAGATCTGGAACCTGCAGCGCGGCGGCCATGACTCGCAAAAGGTGTACGCCGCATTCCATGCCGCGC
>JBBKVU010000599.1:0-32517 GCA_037968595.1 Comamonas sp. | reverse complement strand
CAGGTACTGGGCGTGGGCCTGGACGATGTGATGTCCGAGATCGAAGCCGGCCACCTCAAGGCGCGCAAGATCGGCAGCAGCTGGCGCATTGCGCAAAGCGCACTCGACGAATTTCTGCGCGGCTGAGCCCCGCCCCCTTCCTGCAGATTGACCGGCGCCCTGGCGGCGCCAAGGTGGCTTGGCCGTGACCCCAGAACCCTCCCGCTCCCCCGATGCCGGCTATACGGCCGTGCCTGACGCGGCCCGGCCCGCCCTGGTCGGCAAGCATCCCTGCCCCGAATGCGGCGCCAATCTCGAATGGAGCCCCAAGGCCCAGTCGCTGCGCTGCCCCTACTGCGGCACGCTCGTTCCCTGGAGCGAAGCCCAGCAGGAGGAGCTGGGCAACGCCGTGGTCGAGCAGGACCTGGCCGCGGCGCTGCAGAACCCGCAGGCCGGCCGCGGCTGGGGCCAGCAGCGGCGCGAAGTGCAATGCCAGAACTGCCGCGCCATCTCGGTATTCGTCGACGGGCGCACGGCCCAGCGCTGCGATTTCTGCGGCTCGCCGGCCATCGTCGCGCACGAGGAGCGCAACGACGCGATCACGCCGCAAAGCATCCTGCCGTTCAAGATCAGCGACGGCCAGATCCGCGAGGCGATCCGCAAATGGTATGGCTCGCGCTGGTTCGCGCCCAACAAGCTCAAGAACGCCGCGCTGACCGACACGCTCAAGGGCCTGTACCTGCCCTACTGGACATTCGACGCCCATGTGCAGGCCGCGTGGCAGGCCGACGCCGGCTTCTACTACTACACCACCGAAACCTACCGCGCCGCCAACGGCAACACCCAGACCCGCCAGGTGCGGCATGTGCGCTGGGAGCCGGCCGCCGGACAGCTCGCGCATTTCTTCGATGACGCACTGGTGGCGGGCACCGTGGGCGTGCATGCCGGGCTGCTGCGCAAGATCGAGCCTTTCCCGACCACCACCGACCTCAAGCCCTATACGCCCGAATTCGTGCGCGGCTGGACCGTCGAGCGCTACCAGGTGGACCTGGGCAAGGCGGCGCAACTCAACCAACAGGAAATGGACGATGCGGTGCGCCAGATGTGTTCGCGCCAGGTACCGGGCGACACCCAGCGCAACCTGCGCGTGCAGACCCGCTACCAGGGTCGCACGTTCAAGCACACGCTGATGCCGGTCTGGCTCGTGGGCTATACCTACGGCCGCAAGACATACCAGGTCGTGGCCAACGGCTACACCGGCCAGATCGCCGGCGAGCAGCCTTATAGCTGGATCAAGATCACGCTGGCGGTGATCCTTGCGCTGCTGGTGGTGCTGGTGCTGGTATCCATGAGCCAATAAGCAGGAACCGGATGCCGGTGGGAAAATCGCCGCGCTGGCCGCGCTGCGGTCGCGCGACAAAAACAGCCCTCTCCAACCACCTCCATGTCCATCCCGTCCCCAGCGCGCAACAGGAATCTCGATCTCATTCGCCTGATCGCCGCCATCCTGGTGATGTTCAGCCATTCCTATCCACTGGCCGGCCGGGCGATCGAGGAGCCCTTGCTCTGGACTTTCGGGCATACCGGGGGCGACATCGCGCTGTGCACGTTCTTCGTCATCAGCGGCTACCTGATTGCCGCCTCGTATATCCGCAGCCAAAGCGCGCTCGAATATGCCTGGAAGAGATGCCTGCGCATTTTCCCCGCGCTGTTCTTCGCGGTGATTTTCTCCATCATTCTGGGCGCCTTTCTCACGCCGCTGGATTTGCGTGACTACATAACCCACGAGCAGACCCGCGCCTATCTGGGCAATATGGTTCTGAGCATTCAATACAATCTTCCGCTGGTCTTCGCGGAAAATCCATTTCCGCATGCCGTCAATGGCTCGCTCTGGACCCTGCCCGTCGAAGTCTTCATGTACGCCATGGTCCTGCTCCTGGGCCTGGCGGGCATTCTTTCGGCCGGCTTTTCGGCGCTGGCCGCCGGCCTGTGCATCCTGGGTGTGTTTGCCTTGCGCAATCTCGATCTGGGCGGCCCCCACATCGTTCTGGGCGCGGCCGAACTCTCGGTGGCCCTGCGGCTCGCGGCCTGCTTCTTCATTGGCGCCACGCTGTACTTCCACAAAGACAGGATCCGCTACCACGGCGGCATTGCGCTGATATTCCTGGCCATCATTTTCCTGGCGAAATTCACGCCGCCATCGCTTTATCTCTATACGCTGCTGCTGCCCTACATCATTCTTTATGTGGCCCAGGTGGAAATCCCTTGGGTTGAAAGAATCACCCGGCATGGCGATTTCTCCTACGGGATTTACATCTACGCATTTCCTGTCCAGCAACTGGTGGTTCACTGGTGGCGCAACGACATCTCCGTGGCCCTGCTTTTCATGATCGGCTTTGCCATCACGCTGCCCATTGCCATCCTGTCATGGAAGCTGGTCGAAGAACCGGCGCTGCGCCGCTGGAAGCCCGTCGCACGCCGCTCGGCCACCGCGTAAAGAAAGCACTTGCGCCGCGCACGGCCGCTGCACGCTGTGACACCGGCCTGCCGGACGGACCCTGAACCATGCCAGACCACAATTTTCACCCCCGGTACCGCCCGGACATCGACGGACTGCGCGCGCTGGCCATTCTTGCGGTCGTTGCCTACCATGCGTTTGCACGCTATGCGCCCGGAGGATTCATCGGGGTCGACATCTTCTTTGTCATCTCGGGCTATCTGATTTCGCTCATCATCTTCAAGAGCCTGGCGCACGGCGATTTCTCGTTTGGCGAGTTCTGCGCCCACCGCGTCAAGCGCCTGTTTCCGGCACTGCTGCTGGTCACGGGCGCCTGCTATGTCTTAGGCTGGTTCACCTTGCTGCCCGATGAATTCAAGCAACTGGGCAAGCACATCGCGGGCGGACTGGGCTTCGTGCAGAACATCGTGCTCTGGCAGGAGGCCGGTTACTTCGACGTGTCCTCCGAGCTCAAGCCGCTGATGCACCTGTGGTCACTGGCGGTGGAGGAACAGTTTTATCTGACCTACCCGCTGTTCCTGTGGCTGGTCTGGAAATCGCGCGCCAAGCTTCTTGCGGCCATTGTCTGTCTGTGCCTTGCCTCCTTCGCATTGAGCGTCCACGGCGTCCACGGCGTCCATGGCGATTCGACGAAAGCCTTTTTCTCGCCCCAGACGCGTTTCTGGGAGCTGATGTTCGGCTCGATACTGGCTTACGTGCAGTCGTTTGGCGCCTGGAAGCCTGCCTATAGCCGCCGGGTCGCAGCCTGCGCCTTCCATTGCCTGCCTTTTCTCAGACAGCGCTCCGAAAAGGAGCGCGCGGCCTGGATCGCGAGCTTTATGTCGGTGCTTGGATTGCTGCTCATCCTGTGGGCCGTCGCGGCCTACGAGTCAGGCATGGCTTACCCCGGCCCCCGGGCGCTGGTTCCGGTGATCGGGGCCACGCTGCTGATCGTTGCCGGCCCGGATGCATGGGTCAATCGCCATATCCTGTCGCGCCAGCCCGTGGTCTGGATAGGATTGATCAGCTATCCGCTCTATCTGTGGCATTGGCCGCTGCTGGCGTTTGCGCGCATCATCGAAGCGGGCACGCCGTCGCGCGAAATACGCCTGGCAGCGGTCGCCGCCAGTTTTGTGCTGGCCGCGCTGACCTATCACTGCGTGGAAAAAAGAATCCGCGGCATTCGTTCGGGCTGGATGAAAGTCACGGTGCTGGGCCTGCTTGCGCTGCTGATCGGCTATGCCGGCTACAACGCCTACAGCAGGGACGGCTACCAATTCAGGGTACGCCAGCATGCGCTGATTTCCGCAGGGGTCGAGGACTGGGACTACCCCGGAACACTACAGCCCAGGCCATTTGCCGATCTGACGCTGTACACGAACTCCGACAAGGAACCCGAGGTGCTGCTTTTTGGCGACTCCCATATCGAGCAATACGGCCCCAAAGTGCTCGAACTGAGCAAGAACGGCAACGCCAGGGCAGTGACTTTCATGACGCGTGGCGGCTGCCCGCCGATACCGTATGTCGACGAGCACCACTACAGAATCTGCGGGACGCTGGCCGACAAATTCTGGCAATACCTGGAACAGCACCCCTCGGTCAAAAGCGTCGTCCTTTCCGGCTGCTTCAATTGCTACTTCATCCATCAGACCGCGCCAGCGACCTCGTCCGCGGACGTTCTGCGCTACTACTTCCGCAAAGATTCCGTGACGCAGGACTTCCGCGGCGGAAATGGAAAGAACGCGGCCATCCATGAACTGGCGGATTTCTCCAAGGAAATCGTCGCCCGGGGCTACCGGCTCTACGTGATCCTGGACAACCCCAAGGATGAACGCTTCGACCCCGCCAAGATCATCCAGTCGGCAAATGGCGGGCGCCCGGCATGGCTGACCGCCTCCCACGAAAGCCGCAGCTCATCCTTCCCGCTGAGCCCCAGGGAGGTGGCGCTGGAGCATGATTTGAAGGCCCGCCTGATGGATACCGGTGCGGTCATCCTGGAACAGGCGAACATCGTCTGCCCGCAGGACATCTGCTCTCCCGTCGACGCTATGGGCCGGCCCATCTACAAGGACTCCGATCACATGCGGCCTTTCTTTGTCAGAGAAAAAATGCACATTCTCGACGGCATTCTCGGCCACTAGGAAAACGGTCGAGACGGCCATTTCCGGCTGGTTTGCATTGCCACATGCCCGGGCCGGGCCAAGCCATGAGGATGGCAGGGTCATGGTCTTTTTTTGTCCTATATGAACTTCATATAGGAGATCCCCGTATACTTCGCAGCAGTATGCATTCCTTGATCCGTGTTCCATTGCAGGCAGCGCCAGAGCAGCTTGCGCGCCTGCAGGCCTTGCAGCTGGGCTTTGCCCAGCTGTGCAACGCATTGGCGCCGCTGGTGCAGTCCACCAGGGTATGGAACCGCGTGGCCCTGCACCATCTGGCCTACCGCCAATTGCGCGAACAGTTTCCCAACATGGGTTCTCAAATGGTGTGCAATGCCATTTACTCGGTGTCGCGCACCTGCCGCATGGTGTTTCAGCACCAGGGAAGTCCCTTGCATCTGGACAAGCTGGGCGACAAGCCGCTGCCGTTGTTGCGCTTTGCCGACAGCTGCCCGGTGTATTTCGACCGCCATACGCTGAGCCTGAAGAATGGCGTGCTGTCGATGTTCACGCTGGATGGGCGCATGCGTTTCCAGCTGTCGCTGGCCAGCGGGATCGAGGAACGCTTTCAAACGCAGAAGCTGCACGAGGTGGTGCTTTCGCGCCAGGCAAACGGTACGTTTATGTTGTCTTTCTCGCTGGTTGACCAGGCCAAGCCTGCGGCAACCACGGTTTCCGGTGGGGTGTTGGAGCTGCCAGAACCTGGCGAGCTTCCCGAATATGTGATGGTTGACGAGGCCTTATGAAAACCAGCCAGGTTCCTTCCGAGTTGCGCGCGGCACTAGCCGATTTGCGCCCTTTCTTCGTGCGCGCCGCATGGTTCAGCGTGATTGCCAGCCTGCTGGTGCTTGCGCCTTCGGGCTACATGCTTGAAGTCTATGGGCGGGTGGTCAACAGCCGCAACCATGAGACTCTGGTCTGGCTCACGGTGCTGGTGCTGGGCGCTTACCTGCTGATGGAAGTGCTGGAATGGGCACGCAGCGAAATCATGCGCTCGGCGGCCGAGGCGCTCGACAAGAAGATGCACATGCGCATCTTCAACGCGATGTTCGAGGCCAACGTGCGCCGCGTTCCCGGCGGCCAGGTGCAGACGCTCGCGGATTTCAAACGGGTCTGCGAGTTCCTGTATTCGCCTGCCCTGCTGGCCATCATGGAAGCGCCCATCGCGCTGGTGATGATGGTGCTGCTGTTCCTGATCAGCCCGGTGCTGGGCTGGTCGGCGGTGGTGTTCGGCCTGCTGCAGGTGGGCATCACCTGGATGAATGAGCGCCGCACCAAGCCGCCGCTGATGGCCGCCAACCGCGAGTCCATGGAAGCGCAGCGCTATGCGGACGACACGCTGAACAACGCCGAAGTGCTCGAAGCCATGGGCATGCTGAAGAACACCCACCGCCGCTGGATCGCCAAGCAGCGCAAGTTCCTGCAGCTGCAGGCCGTGGCTACGGACAGCGCCGGCGGCTTCCAGGCGCTGAGCAAGCTGGTGCAGAACATCCTGAGCACGCTCCTGCTGGGCCTGGCCTGCTGGCTGCTGCTGCACAACCAGCTCAACGGCGGCGGCGGCATGATGGTGGTTGCCTCCATTCTCGGCGGGCGCATGCTCGCGCCGCTGGTGCAGGTGATCGGTCAGTGGCAGGCGGTGGTGAATGCCCGCGACTCCTGGAACCGCATCGAGACGCTGCTGGCCGCCGTGCCCGCCGACCCCGCCGCCATGTCGCTGCCCCCGCCGCAGGGCCGCATGCAGGTCGAACAGCTGATGGCCGGCGCTCCCGGCACTCCCGGCACCATCCTGCGCGGCATCAGCCTGGCATTGCAGCCCGGCGATGTGCTGGCCGTGGTCGGACCCTCCGCATCGGGCAAGACCACACTGGCCAGACTGCTGGTCGGCCTGTGGCCCGCTTCCATGGGCAAGGTGCGCCTCGACGGCGCGGATATCCAGGCCTGGAACAAGCAGGAACTGGGCCCCCACATCGGCTACCTGCCCCAGGGCGTGGCCTTGTTTGACGGCACGCTGGCGGAAAACATCGCCCGTTTCGGCAAGGTAGACATGCACAAGGTCGAAGCCGCGGCCCGCGCCGTCGGTCTGCACGAACTGATCAGCACCCTGCCACAGGGCTACGACACCTTGGTCGGCCCCGGCGGCGTACGCCTTTCGGGCGGCCAGCGCCAGCGCGTGGGCCTGGCCCGGGCGTTCTACGGCGACCCGGTGTATGTCGTTCTCGACGAGCCCAATTCGAGCCTGGACGAGGAAGGCGATGCCGCCTTGTCCGAGGCCATCAAGCAAGCCAGCGCGCGCGGTGCAACGGTGGTGGTGATCACTCACCGCACCAGCGTGCTGAGCGTGACCAACAAGATGCTGGTGTTGCGCGATGGCCAGCAGCAGGCGTTCGGCCCGCGCGACGAAGTGCTGGCAGCGCTCAAGCAAGCTGCCCGCCAGGCGCAGATGCCTGTGCCCACCGCGGCGGTGGCGGCATGAGTGCGGTCAGCCCAACAATTGAGACGAGTCCAACAATGAAGACTTCCGGTTTTTTCGAGCGCAGCGAGTTGACGCGGGCGCTGTGGGCATTTCGCCGCGAGTTCTACATCGTGGGAGTGTTCAGCATGGTGGCCAATGTGCTGCTGCTGGCGCCCACGCTGTACATGCTGCAGGTGTTCGACCGCGTGATGATCAGCCGCAGCGAACTGACCTTGCTGGTGGTCTCGCTGATCACGCTGTTCCTGTTCTGCGTGGGCGCATTCTCCGAATGGATGCGCTCGCGCGTGCTGGTACGCGCCGGCCTGCGCCTTGATGAAGTGCTCAGCACGCGGGTCTTCAACGCCAGCTTCGAGATGAACCTCAAGCAGCTGGGCTCGGGAACGGCCAAGGCCTTTGGCGATCTGGTGCAGGTGCGCCAGTTCCTGACCGGCAACGGCATGTTTGCGCTGTTTGACGCTCCCTGGTCGCTGGTCTACCTGAGCGTGGTGTTCCTGCTGCACCCGTTTCTCGGCTATGTGGCGCTGTTCTTTGCCGCGGTGCAGCTCGCGCTGGTGTGGTTTGGCCACCGCAAGACCGTGGCGCCGGCCGAGCGTGCGCAATCCGCGGTGTCCGCGGAATCCCAGAGCCTGCAGGGCAAGCTGCAGCAACTGGAGACGCTGGAGCCCATGGGCATGGTGCACAACCTGGGCCGCGTGTGGCGGGGCCGCCACCGCGAAGTGGTGCAGCTGCAGGGCGACTCGCAGGCTTTGACCAACAAGATCATGGCCTGGAGCAAGTTCCTGCGTTACTCGCAGCAGTCGCTGGCGCTGGGCGCGGGCGCGCTGCTGGTGATCGACGGCCAGCTGTCGGCTGGCGCGATGATTGCCGCCAACATCCTGATGACACGTACGCTGACCCCAATCGACATGCTGGTGGGCACCTGGCGCGGTTTCGTGACTTCGCGCGCGGCCTTCCGTCGCCTCGAAGCCCTGCTCGAGGAGCATCCCGAGCGCGACGAGTCGCTGAGCCGCATGCCGCCCACGGGAGCGCTGTCGCTGCGCAATCTGGTTGCCGTGGCGCCAGGCCGCGCCCAGCCCATTCTGAAGAACATCAGCCTCGACGTGCCACAGGGCACCGTGTTGGTCGTGCTCGGCCCTTCGGGCTCGGGCAAGTCGACGCTGGCGCGCTGCATGATCGGCATCTGGCCGCACATGAGCGGTGAAGTGCTGCTCGATGAGCGCCCCATCACCGGCTGGAGCCGTGACGACCTCGGCCCCTACCTTGGCTACCTGCCACAGGACATCGAGCTGTTCGAAGGCTCGATTGCCGAGAACATCGCGCGCTTCGGCGAGGTCGATTCGACCCAGGTCATCGAGGCCGCGCGCAGCGCCGGCCTGCACGACATGATCCTGCGCTTTCCCAAGGGCTATGACACCTCGATAGGCGAGGCCGGCGGCCTGCTGTCGGGCGGTCAACGCCAGCGCATCGGTCTGGCGCGCGCGCTTTACGGCAAGCCCCAGCTGGTGGTGCTCGATGAACCGAATGCCAACCTCGACGATGTCGGCGAAGCCGCACTGGTGCAGGCGGTACAGATTCTCAAGCGCCAGGGCAGCACCGTGGTGCTGGTGACGCACCGCCCTGGCATTCTGGCCGCGGCCGACCGCGTCACGCGGGCCATTGGCCTGCAGCACGCCGTTGTTCAGGATCACCACGCGGTCGTGGCGGCGCTGCGCGAGGCGCAGCAGGCGCCGCCGCTGCCAGCGGCGTGACCATGAACGCTTACTGCTGCTCCATCGCACTCCATTGCGCACAACTTATTTCCGGCGAGTTCCGACATGAATAAATCTTTGTCTTCCGAAGCTAAAAAAAATCCATTGGCCAAACTGTCCGGTGGCGCGTTGACGACTTCGCCCATGGGGGATGCTGCCCCCGGCGATCTGGGTCGCTCGGGACGCCTGGGCCTGTGGGCCCTGGCCATCGGGTTTGGCGGCTTCCTGCTGTGGGCGGCGCTCGCGCCGCTGGACGAAGGCGTGCCCAGCACCGGCATGGTCGCGATCGACACCAAGCGCAACACCGTGCAGCATCTGAACGGCGGCATCATCCAGAAGGTGCTGGTGCGTGAAGGCGATGAAGTGACCGAAGGCCAGCTGCTGGTGCAGCTTGACTCCGCCGTCGCGCGTGCCAACTACGAGTCGGCGCGCCAGAGCTATCTGGGCCTGCTGGCGATGCAGGGCCGCCTGATCGCCGAGAAGAACGGCAAGCCCACCATCACCTGGGCCGAAGACCTGAAGACCGCGGCCAGCGACCCGCTGATCCAGCAGCAGATCCTCAACCAGGAACAGCTGTTCCATACGCGCCGCAATCTGCTGCGTTCGGATCTGCAGTCGATGGAAGAAAACATCCGTGGCCAGCAAAGCACGATAGAGACCTACAAGGGCATGATGGCCAGCCGCAAGAGCCAACACGAGATGCTCAATGAAGAGCTTGGACATCTGCGTGAGCTGGTCAAGGAAGGCTATGCGCCGCGCAATCGCCAGCTCGAACTGCAGCGCTCGGTCGCCGACATCAACACCTCGATAGCCGACATGCAGGGCAATATCCTGCGCGCGCAAAGCTCGATTGCCGATCTGCGCCAGCGCATGAACTCGCGCAAACAAGAAGACCAGAAGGAAATCGAGACCCAGCTGGCCGAAGTCGGACGCCAGGTGCTGGTCGACCAGGAAAAATACCAGGCCGTGAAAGCCGAGCTGGCGCGCATGGAAGTGCGCTCGCCCGCGCAAGGCCAGGTCGTGGGCCTGATGACCCAGACCGTCGGCGGCGTGATCCAGTCGGGCCAGAAGCTCATGGACATCGTTCCCAAGGGCGCATCGCTGATGCTCGAAGCCCAGGTGCCACCGCACCTGATCGACCGGGTCCACATGGGAATGCCCGTGGACGCCCGCTTCTCCTCGTTCGCCAACTCGCCCCAGCTGGTGGTGCAAGGCACCGTCGATTCGATATCCGGCGACTTGCTGGTCGACCCGCATACCAACGTCAGCTACTACCTTGCACGGGTCAAGGTATCGGACGAGGGACTGAAGGTCCTGGGTTCGCGCCAGCTGCGCCCCGGCATGCCCGTGGAAGTCGTCTTCATGGGCGGCGAACGCAGCATGCTGACCTATCTGCTGCACCCGCTGACCAAGCGTCTGGCTGCATCCATGACGGAGGAATAAGACCATGCAGAATTTGCCCGCATTTCGTATCAAGGCCCGCAGCACGGGCGCGGCCCGCACGGGCGTGGCCCTGGCGGCCGCCCTCCTGCTCACTCCCGCCTGGGCGCTCGACTTGCGCCAGGCCTATGAGGCAGCGGAGCAGAACGACGCCACCATCCGTTCGTCGCGCGCCGGTGCCGAAGGCATGCGCGAGAAGCTGCCGCAGGCCCGCGCCCAGCGCCGGCCCAACATCAGCTTCAATGCCGGCGCCAACCGCAACTCGCTCAAGTCCACCTCGGAGACCATACTCGGTCCGCGGACCAACCAGAGCTACTACAACAGCAACAACCAGGCACTGCAGCTGCGCCAGCCGCTTTACCGGCCTTTCCTGAGTGCGCAGGAGAAGCAGGCCGAGGCCCAGGTCGAAGGCGCGAACGCCATGCTGGAGCAGGATGAGCAAGGCCTGGTGCTGCGCGTATCGGAAGCCTATTTCGACGCCTTGCTGGCGCGCACCCAGCGCGACCTGGTGGCCGCGCAGAAGCTGACCTATACCTCGCAGCTCGATGCCGCGACCAAGGGCTTCCAGGCAGGCTCGGGCATGCGCACCGATATCGACGAGGCCCAGGCCCGCGTCGACATGTCGCTGGCCCAGGAACTTGAAGCCGCGCAGAACGTGGAGTTCACGCGCCGCCGCCTGGAAGTGCTGATCGGCAAGCCGTTCGACACGCTGGCCGACCTCGATGCCGCGAGTTTCCGCCCCCAGGCGCCCGCGCCCGCCTCGCTCGCCGAATGGACCGCGCAGGCCGAGGCTGCGAATCCCGAACTGCGCTCGCTGCAGGCCCAGGTCGATGCCTCGGCCCAGGAAATCAACAAGGCCAAGGCCGGCCACAAGCCCACGCTGGACGCGGTTGCCGCCATCTCGCGCTCCGACAGCGATTCCGTGACCAGCGTCAACACGGTCTATAACCAGAAGTACGTGGGCCTGCAGTTGAGCGTCCCGCTGTATGCGGGCGGCTATGTGAGCTCGCAGGTGCGCCAGGCCGTTGCCGACCAGGAGCGCACGCGCGAAGCCCTCGAGGCGGCGCGCCGCGATCTGGGATCGCGCGTGTATGAACAGTACCGAGCCATGACCGAAGGCGTGCTGCGCATCAGCGCGCTCGAGCAGGCCGTGCGCTCCGCAGAGGTTGCGCTCGAGTCCAGCCGCAAGTCGCTCAAGGCTGGCGTGCGCACCACGGTCGATGTGCTCAACGCCGAACAGCAGCGCACGCTGACGGCGCGCGATCTGGCCCAGGCGCGCTACATGTATCTGCTGGCGCGCATTCGTCTGCAGTCCCTGGCCGGACATGACCGCTGGGTCAATGTCGAACAGGCCAATGCCAATTTGATCACCCGCTGAGCGGCCCGGCCGTCCGCGGCCACCCTTCCCCTAGAATCCCGCAACGAAACGGAGTTATTGATATGACCAAGACAACGCCCACCACCAAGAAGAGCACCGCTGTGGCAAAGGACAAGAGCAAGGCAGCCGCCGAGCCCAAGACCAACTCCCTGCCCGCGCCCACGCTGGACCCCGAACAGGCGCGCAAGGACATCGCGGCCATGATCGCCAAGGCCTCCGCGGCCGCACGCGCCAAGGCCAACTGAGAACCGGGTTTCTTCCCTCAGGCGCCGGCACCGCTCAAAAGCAGAGCGTGCCGCGCGCCGCCTCAATGCAGCACGGCCGATACCGGCTGATCCTGGCCGGGCGTGGCACGCAATGCCATCCACTGCGGCCAGATCTCCAGCGGCCATTGCGCACTCTCGTAATGGCGATAGACAATCCCCAGCCATTGGCGCAGCCCCATGGGGGCAAAAGCCACGCTGAATTCCATCGCCGGCTGCTGCTCCACGCGCAATATCAGCTGCAAGCGCCCTTCGCTGGCCTCCAGCTTGACGATCTGCACCAGCCCATTGAACGCGTCCAGCGAGGCCTGCACCGGCTCCTGCTTGTGCGCCTGCAGCGCCCCTTGCGCCGCCTGCTGGGCAATATGCTGAATCTGCACGCGCTCCTGGGCAACGACCTGTGGGCGCGCGGCCGATGCGCCGGGCACTGGCTGCTTTTCCAGCCAATCGCACAGGTGCGGCACCAGCCGGCGCAGCAGCCGCTGGGTCAGCCACAGCACCACCTGCTGGCCATTTTCCAGCTCGCCGCTGAGCCGCAGCCGGTCTTCCTCGGGAAGAAACTCGGTGGTGAATTTCTGCAGCGAGCGACTCATGGCAGCAGCAGGAATTGCGCCTCGAACTCATTGGCGTCGGCCACGCCCACGATATCGATGGTGGCCGCGCCCGCATAGGCATCTGCATCGCCTTGGCAATACACCCCCGGCGCCAGCTCGGCCCAGCCTGGGGCGGGCAAATCCACCGCAGCCTGCTCAACGGCAAGGTCTGCATTGCCAAGAATCAAGGTATCGGACATCAGTAACGCCTTTGGCTAGGAAAGTGAAGCCCCTTGGCTCACTTGGTATCGAAACTGAACGTGCCATTGCCGTTCAGGAATTCCAGGTCCAGTTCGCCGCTGGCCTTGTTCACCAGGGCATGCTCGCCCTGCTCCTTCCGGTACTTGGCCTGGCTACGCGACAGATTGGCAATGGTCGCCAGATGCTGCATGGACAGCAGCTGCATATAGGCAATCGCCAAGGCACCCGAGCGTTGCAGCCCTTGCAGCGCCGTGCTGCCCAGCTGATTCAGCGCCGCTTCATCGACACGCAGCAAGCCCTGTATCGTCTTTTCCGTGCCGTCTTCGGTCTGCACCGTGATGGGCCAGGGCTGAAGCAGCTTGTGGTCGGCCAGCGACTGGCAAAGACGCTGGGTCAAGGCCCGATTCTGTTCGATCTGGTTGAGAAAGTTCAGCACATTTTGGACGACCTGCGAAGGCTTGCCTTCGGCATCGAAAATGGCTTCGCCTTCGGCTTCGTTGACCAACTGGCTATCACCGTCAAAGCACAGCGCCAGCTTGCCGTTCTGATCGGGCAACAGCGCAAACGGATAGCCACGGTACAGCGCTGGAATGTATTTACCCAGCCATTGGCCATTGGGCGCGACGCGCAGATTCTTGCCAGGCTCGAAGCCCTGGATTGCCATTGGAGTCAGGTTCTCACCGATCTGCACAAATGCAATCGGCAATTCCATGCAGGCCTTGGACAGCTCCTGCTGCACCAGGGGCGCCAGCGCATCGCCGTCGGCAAAAGCAAAGCTGGAGTGACCCTTGAGGCGCTGGCCCGCATGGGCCTTTTTGGAGAGGGCTTGATAGGTAGGCATATTCAATCTCGTGGCGGTAAAGCAGTGTCGAGGACCTCTGTCCGGGCTTGCTTGAAACATAGGCGGAAAATAAAAAGCCCCACAACCGAAAGATTGTGGGGCTTTTATTCACTTCGAAACGGCTTCCTTACTCCACATCACTGCGAACCAAACCCCGGGGGATTCAACCAGCAGTGCTGTCAAACAAGGTAGGCGTTTCCGTTGTGATTCGTACCGGAAAAGGCCTGTCGCAGGCTTTGACTTGCGCCCCACCCCCTTGCGAGGGTGGAGTCAGATTCAAAGTACGACTGGCGGTTGCCGGCTCCTTGCGGATTTAGACGAAGTCGGCGGTGGCGAAAGCAACCGAGTCGCCGAAGTCCAGCGAACCAACCAGGGTGGCAGCCGTGAAGTCGGGGCCAGCAGTGTTGGACGAAGTGACTTCGTACACCTTGTACTCACCGGCATTGTTCGAGTTCTCGATGAACACCAGCGAGTGCTGAACGTTACCGACCAGATCAGGAGTGTTGCCCACGTCGTAAGCAGCGTTCACGGCAGCCAGCACTTGTGCGTCGGTCATGTTGGCGAAGGTCACGCCAACAGCGAAGGTCATGCCAGCGAAGTCATTGATGGCCACTTCGTTACCGACGATGACGGAGTCAGCATCGACAGCGGTTGCAACGCGCACTGCATTGGCAGGAGCAGCCACCACAGCGTCGTTCAGCCAGGACGTGAAGTCCAGCAGGTCAGAGTTGGCAGCGCCAGCAGCCGTGAAGTTCACGATCTTGTCGTTGCCGAACTGGCCAGCAGCGTACACCAGGGTGTCGTTGCTGTCAGCGCCCGTGCCGAGAACCAGCACGTCATTGCCCAGGCCACCGGTGATGGTGTTGTCGGCAGTGTGGGTGCTGATGTTGCCAACGATGGCAGCAGCGGCATCGTCCGTTGCCAGAGCCTGGAGGTACGTACCGCCACCAGCAATGGCAGCAGCCGTAGCATCTTGCGTAGCTGGGGTCGTGATACCTGCGCCAACGCCGTACCAGGAATCCAGCTGCGACAGTTCACCGGGAGTCAGGTTCGTAGCACCGTTCACCTCGAAGTTCAGGTCACCAGCAGCCACAGGGGCGCCGTCGATCAGCGACTTGATCACCAGGGTGTTGGCAGGACCGTCTTCAGCGACCAGCAGCTTGCTCAGCGTTGGGTCGTCGTTGATTGCCTTCTTGATGGCCTGGTTGATATCCAGATCGGTGGCCACGCCACGCACGCTGGAAATAACAGCCGACGCTTCAAAGCCCTTGAAGCTCACGCCAACCGTGCTCTTGAACAGGTTGTACGAATCGTTGACGCTGGATTCGATGTTGTTCAATTCAACACCGGTAGCCGTGGCGTTGAACACCCAGACAGCCTTGCTGTCGGTGTTGATAGGAGCACCCAGAGCGTCCAGAGCACCCAGATCATACGAACCAACACCAGTGTTGTCAGCGTAGACCGTGTCGTCACCCGAACCAGCGTCGATGATGACGTCGCCCGTACCAGGAGTACGGATGATGTCATTGCCTTCGCCAGCGTTGATGCGCAGGTTGGCGTTCAGGGCTTGGTTGACATACCAGTTGTCAGCAGTAGCTGCCGTGCCGGTCTTGTCGTTCACGACCTTCAGGGTGATTTCGTCGTTGCCTGCGCCGCCGACGATGTTCACGCTGAAGTCTTCACGCGATGCCGTACCGGGCTTGGCCAGGTTGGTCGCGCTCACTTGCAGGTCGAGGATGTCGTTGCCGGTACCGCCGGTGTAGACGAAAGCTGCGTTGTCGGCAGCGGCGTCAGCAGGCGACTTGTCCTTCAGGTCCAGGTACTTTGCGGTCACTTCGCTGGTCAGCGCAGCGTGCAGTTCCAGGTCGCCCTTGAATGCGGAGGCGTCAAAGACCTTCACATCCTTCAGTGCATTCTGGTAGCTGCCGTTCACAATGGTCGAGTTGCTGTTGCCGATGGTCAGGTTGGCGAAAGTGCCGGTCTGAGCAGCGTCGGTAGCCACGGTGACGGTCGTCAGCTGGTTGTTGGTCGAACGCAGTTCGGACAGCGAGCTGGACTTGTCGGCATTGCCCTTGACGGTCACATAGAACTCGTTGATACCGTTGGTGGTCTTGGCAACCGTGGTGTTGGCGCCGTTCCAGGTGTTGCTGTCGTCACCCTTGTTCATGCTACCGATCACCAGCGCGCCGCCGTCACCGGCCAGGCCCACTTTTTCCAGCTCGACATTGATGCCCAGCTTGGAGCCTTCCAGGGGAGGCGTAGCGTCGGCGATTTCGTAACGGTTGTTGTTAGGCACGGTGGCTTGACCGGCACGTGCAACTTCCAGGTCGGTCGAATCGACGTACAGGGTGTTGGCGGTACCGTTGGTCTGGCCGTCGGCGGTCAGGCGGATTGCAGTACCTTCACGCAGTTCGAGGGTGACGGGGTTCACGTCGGTCGTGAACTGACGGCCGAAGCTGGCTTGCACGCTTTGCAGAGCAGCATTTTCGGGGTGGTCAGCCTTCAGCGCGACCAGGCCGGCTTGCACCGCAGCCAGGAACTCGGCGTAGGTGTTGATTTCAGTACCGGCGCCGGCTGGGTCTTCACCCAGGTAAGCGGCCAGGTTGTATTCCACGCCGTTCAGCGTGAAGTTCAGGGTACGGAAGAACACGCCGGTCAGTGGGTTTTCGCCATTGGACGCGTCGTAGTTGTCTTCGTTCATCGCCAGGAAGTCGACGGTGGCCGTGCCCAGGGTCTTTTCGGGAGTCAGGTAATCCTGGTCGAACAGCACCTTGAAGTTGGATTCGTCCCACTGCGAGTCATTGTTGCCGGTGTACGACATGTTGACCGTCAGGTCCGACAGCTGCGAAGAACCCTTGGTGGTCAGGTTCTGGATCGTCAGGCTGGCGTCGGAGTAGTTCGACGAGATGGTCTTCACGCCGACCATGTCCTTGGCGTTGACGAACACTTGCGACTTCAGGCTGTCCTTGCCCACGTCGGCCAGAACGGCTTGCAGCTTGATGTATTCAATGCTGTTGGTTTCGGGCTGGATAGGCTGGCTTTCCGAGCCGCCAACGAACGAACCGTTGGTGATCTTGGCGTCGAGCGTGTCGAAACCAGCGCCGCCTTCGAGGATGTCGCCCGAACCCAGCGTGTTGACCTGTTGGCCCAGCGAGTTTTGCGAAACGTTGGCCTTGAAAGTGTCGTCAGCAGCGCTGCCGGCCAGGACGTCTTGACCGACGGTCAGGATGATGTTGGAGTTGCCGGGAACGCCTTCACCAGTCTGGGGTGTGCCGTTGGCGGGGTTGCTGGAGTAGTTGTAAGCAGACAGAACTTCTGCGTTCCATGCCTTGGCAGCGTTGCCGAAGGTCACGTCGCCTTCGAGGCCGGAAATGATCTGGCCGAATTGCAGGGCGATGATGCCGATGTTTTGCGTGCCGTGGAAAGCAATGTAGTCGGTACCTGCAGCCAGCAGGATGTTGTACGACTCAGCAGGAATCGTGGTGGCGGTGATGCCGACGTTTTCCAGAACCATGACTGCCAGCTCGGCAGGCGTCTTGCCCACGGCGTAGGAAGCACCCAGCTGCGCAGCGAAAGCGTATTCCGAAGCAGCAGTCACGCCAGCGTTCGAAACCTGGTTCAGGTAAACGTTGTGTGCGGGCGAAGTGTTGGACAACGCGCGGTTGACGATGCTGACAGCAGCTTGTGCGCCAAAAATTGGGAGAGCCATTTGTAATTCCTTGGAGGACGGTTGGAAAAAAGAAACTCGTTACACACGGGGCAGGTACAAATGCACCTTATCCATACAAATTTGCTCAATGTTGAATGCCTGCCCCGACGAAAAACTCTGCCCGGCAAGGCCACTGCTCAAATCTGCGCCCATCTTAGGATTGGTAGAGACAATTAATTGGTGATCCGGATCACACGTTTTCGCACTGCGTTGACCTGCGGCTTTTAAGCAACAGACTCACCATTGCGTGCGCAACGCCAAATAGGCGCCCTTGCTGCGCTGCTGGAACAGCACCAGGTTGGCGCGTTGGCGCTGCCATTCCACTCCCAGAGCCAGCTGCCAGCCCTGTACGCCGGACGGCGCCAGAGGGAAACTGTACTCGGCCCGCATGGCCTGCCGGCTGATGCGGCGTCGGGCAGCGTCCTGCAGAAGAGCACTGTAACCCGATGTGTCGTTCTGTAAGTATACCTCTGCATCGACCAGCCATTGGTCACGTTCGCGCCATCCCTGGCCCACGGCCACCAGACGCAGCAGGCTTTGCTGCTGGTTGCCACCGGCGCGTTCGGCCTGATCGGGCGAGTCCTGGCCCACGCGCAGGCTGGCCTGCCAGAACTGCATGCCCAGCGGCCAGTCGCTGCTGGCGCGCGCTTCGCAAGTGTGCTGCAGCAGGCCGCCGACATAGCGCCCCGACAGAATACGGTTGTCCAGCAGGCGCCGCTCCTGCAGCTCGACGCCGCCGCGGATGACACAGTTGTCCAGGCCCCACTGCAGCCCGCCGCCCAGACCAGCGGTGCGAAAGCGCGTGCCGGTGCCGCTGCTGAAGACCGCCAGATTGCCGCCTACATAGTGGGAAGGCATGGCGTATTCGACCAGGGTCTGCGCCTGGCGCAGCGCCGCGTCGGAGCGCCTCGCTTCCCGCGCGCCCAGGCTGGCGGAAACCTGCCAGGGGCCCTTGCGCGCGGTCCAGCCCAGGTCGGTGCGCGCGTAGTTGCCCGGCTGGCGCGCATAGCTTTCGTCCAGCGGCAACAGCACGTTCTGGCCCTGTATGGTCAGCATCAGGCTGGAAAGATCGGGCGTGCCCAGCAGATTGGTGTCGTGGCCCAGCTTGGCCGCGACATAGCCGCGGTGCTGCCAGCCCTGCGGCTCCTCGGGCGCGCCCCAGCGCGCGACTTCACGCGCCAGCGTGGCGCGTAGCGGCGCCGGCAGCTGCGGCTCCTGCAGCAGGCTTTGCATCAGCTGGATCGAGGCCATGCCGTCGCCGCTGCCCGCCAGGGCAATGGCGTAATCCATCTGCACGCGCAGCGGCCGAGGCTCGAGCATCAGCGAACGCTCGAGATAGTCGACGGCTTCGCTGTAGCGGCCATTCTGATTGAGGGCCCAGCCCACCCAGGCCAGCCAGTCACTGTCCTGCTGGCATTCAGGCAGCTTGAGCAGCTCCTGCGGCAGCACGCCGCGCAGCTGCTCGGGAGTCGTTGCGGCCAGGGCCTGCGGCGCGGGCGAGCACGCCTGTGCCTGCTCCGCCAGAGCAGCACCTGCGCCAGCCCAGAGCATGAGTGCGCCAACCAATAACCGCTTGCGCGGCATGCGGCGCGGCTTAATTTTCATGTACCGTGATGTTGTCAGACTCCTCGGGAGTCAGGGGATAGGCGCAGATGTGGTGCGGAACGCGCATGCCATCGAGCATGAAAGTGCCCATGGATTCCAGGCGCGAAGCACCGACCTGGGCCGCCATGCCTTCACCGACCAGAATGGGATGGGACAGATCCATGGTCATTTCAACCAGACGGTTGGCAATGGTAACGGTATTGCCCAGCACCATGTGCGTGCGCCGGCTGGCGCGCCCGAACGAGCCCACCATGGCGGGCCCGCATTCCAGGCCTATTCCCAGCGCCAGTGGTTCGAGTCCGGCCGGCGCCGGGTCGGGCAGCACGCCCTTCATGCCGGCGCTCAGCCGCACCGCGGCGCGCAGCGCGCTTTGCGCATGGCTGGGGTTGTCGGCCGCGCCGTCATACCAGACGGCCAGCACGGCGTCGCCCTGGAATGCCTCGATCACACCGCCTTCGGCCTCCACGATGTCGGTGGCGCGCGAGAAAAAGGCATGCAGCACGGCTGCGGCCTCTTCCGGCGGGCGCTCTTCGCAATAGGCGGAGAAATTGCGAATGTCGGCAAACATCACGCTGACCTGGCGTATCGAGGCCTTGATGGCGCTGGAAGGCGGCTGCAGCGCCAATGCCGCGGCCACGGGCTGGGGCAGATAGCTGGAGAGGTGGGAATACAGGCGATCGCGGTCCTTGCGACTGCGCGCGTGCTCCAGGCCCGCCCACAACAGCGCCGCGCCCAGCACGGCCACCGCGGCCGGCAGCCAGGCCACCCAGAGGTTGCAGTACAGCAGCAGCAAGGCATGGGCCAGCAGCAGCAGTCCGATCCAGCCCGATGCGGCCAGCGGCAGCCATTGGGCGGAGAACACCGCGAAACGCCCGGCGCTGACCTGCGGGGCACTGCGGCGGCGCAATTGCAGCGCGGTAAGCAGGCACATGCCCAGCAGCACGGCGGCGATCTGCAGCAGCAGATGGCCCCGGGGCGTATAGGGCACGCGGCCGTCCATCGCGGCCAGCATCAGCTGGGCATGGGCCTGCATGCCGGCAGCGGCACTGCTGTAAGGCGTGGCGATTCTGTCGTTCAGCCCGAACGCGCTGCTGCCCACCAGCACCCAGGCGTTGCGCAGCAGATCAGGGGGCACCCGATCGGCCAGGATGTCTGCGGCGGAAATGCTGACAAAGCTGTCGGGCGCTAGACGCCAGGGCAGGCGTATGTCGCCGTTGGGCTGCAGCGGAACCGGGGGAAAGGCACCCTGCGCGCCCTGGAGCAGCCATTGCGGCTCCAGCCAGCGGCTGCCGCGCACCAAGGACAGATTGTCTTCGCCACCGGCCTGCATCAGCGCGGACAAAGCCAGCGCACCATAGGCACGGCCCTGGTAGCAGAGCACCGCAGGCTGGTAACGCACGATGCCGTCGTTCGACAGACGCGGCGTGATGTGGCCGAACAGCGTGCCCTCACCGGTCAATTCCTGGTGATTGCCCAGAAAACCGCTGGCGGTCTCGAACGGCGCGGGGCAGGAAGGCCAGTTGAGGGCGCCAGCCAGCTGGCCACCGCGGATGTCATCGCCCTGGCCTGGAAGGGCAAAGATTTGCGAAAGTATGGGCTTGCTTTGCTGGATCTGCGCCTTGAGGGCCGACAGTCCGCGGCGGTCGTCGGCAAAGACGATGTCCCAGATTTGCTGGTCGGCGCCGTGCTCCGAGAGCTTTTGCATCAACTGCGCGGTGCGCTCGCGCTCCCAGGGCCATGAGCCCACTTCCTTGAGACTCAGCTCATCGATATCGACCAACACCAGGCGGCGTTCTTCGGCATGCGTTCCCCCCACGCGCCAGACAAGGTCGGTGGCGCGCTCCTGCAGTGGCTGCACCCAGGTCGCGCCCCAGATAGCGAGCAGAGCCCATAGACAAAGCGCAAACAACCAGGCCAGCACCGGAATCAGCGGCCGCAAAAACTTCGCTGGCTTCATTACATCTCAATGCACGGATGTTTCATGTTGCAGGCCACGTTCAGCGTCCCCACACGGTAATTCCCTGCAACGTTCCTGAAGGTACGCCTTTTTGGAAGAGATAGCCAGCTTCACGACCGTCCGCGCTCAGGCCGCCCTGGACAATGCTGTTGCCGCCCACGGAACGCATCACGCCGGTATTGGAGATGGTGCCGGTGGCCTGGATGACATCCTTGCCGATTTGCGCGCCCTCGACATCCAGCCGCGTGGAAAAGCTGCTGTTGTCGAAGTTCACGCCCAGGGTGGCGCCGGTGACACTCACATGCTCCAGCGGCTTGCCGTTGCGCAGCACGCTGGCGGATGCGGTTTCAAGCCGGAACTGGGCCGAGCCCGAACCCGGCGCATAGGCAATCGCCTTGCCGTCCTCGAGCGGGCGGAACAGCGCATAGGAGCCGTTGCTGGCCAGTCGCTCGCTGGCCTGCAGCATGGCGGTGTCGATCTGCTCACTGAAGCTGTCGCCGGTCAATGACTGGGCCCAGGTGTAGCGTCCCCAGCTCAGGGTCTTGGCGACCGGAGGCTCGGGAGGCAGGGTGGGTGGTGGAGGCTTGATCGTGTTGACGGCGGCGGCCACTTGCGCGTCGGTCAGGGGCTTGTCGGTGGCCGCCAGCAGCACGGCAGTGCCGACGGTCTGCGGTTGCCGCTCGGCAAGGGTGACGGCCTGCTGGGGCAGCGAGGCCACGGCAAGATCGGCCGAAGGCACCAGTCGAGGCGCGGTCTGCAGGCGGCCGAGCTCGACCATCTGGCCCTTCATGTCCTCGGACAGCAGGCGGCCGTCCTGGCAGGGGCCCAGACCGGCACCGCAGGCACCGAGCAAGGGCGCCACGGAGATCGCCCCAGTGAACACCGAGGCCGAGGTCAGATCGGACGTGGCCTTGACCAGGAAGTCCGTGCCCTTGACGCCTATGGCCGCCACGGGGGTGTTGAGGCGAAAGCGATGGCGCGCGGCCGCGCCCCACTCGCCGGTGATGGAGCGCACCACGCCCTCTTCCAGCTTGAACTTGATGGCGCTGGCCTGGGCATCGGTTTCCGAATAGCCGTAGCTGTCGATCTGCAGGCGGCTGGAGGGGCGCACGCTGATTCTTCCACCATCGACGAAGCGCAGATGCACATGGCCGCCGAGTTCGGTCTGCACCGTATCGCCGACGCGCACTTCAAAGCCCCGCGTCATGGCGGAGGCGCTGCCGTCGGCATGCATGACGTTGACCTGGCCAATGACCAGTGTCGCCTGAGCGACCAGGGGTTTCACTGTGAGCGCGTGCGCAGCTGCGCCACCGGCCAGCATTGCCCCGATCACCGAACACCGCAGTACTTTGCTCATCGTCATAGTGAATACCCCAACGTAATTCACACTAGTATTGCAGACCGATGCCGGAATGTCTGTGCGCCCCATCACACAAAAAGTCACATCCTCGGCATATCTACCCAAACAACCCGCAGCAATCCGCGCCTCAGGGAACTTCCCAATGAAATACCCTGCTGCCAAGTCGGCCCGCGGGGAGCAAACCACACAAAGATTCACATTTCCAGGCCCTTGACTGGAATGGAACGCATGCGCCTCCCAAACAAGGCGAATTCAGGCGAAGAACAAACACCACGCGGCATTTTGAAGGCTGCTTGGAATGGCGCCTGACTCTGATTGATACACTCTCGCCCTATGCCCGTTTCGGTTCAACTACTGACACAGTTCCCTTTGCTGCAGTCGCTGACTCGTGAGGAGCTGGACAAGCTTTCAAGCCGCATGAACTTGCGCTCGTTTGCACGCCGGGCCATGGTCCTGTCAAAGGATGCCAGCGTTTTCGAGCTGGGCTTTCTGGTGGAGGGCCGTTTGCAAGGCCTGGATTTCACGGTCGATGGGCGCAGCGTGGGCTTGTACTTTGTCGACCCCGGTGATTATTTTGGCGAACTGACGGTCGTCGATGGACAGCCGCCGGCGGAATTTGTCGTCGCCGCCATGAAGTCCACGGTCGCCTTCCTGGATGCGGACACGGTGCGCGAAGTCATCTTGAGCCACCAGGAGGCGGCCAAGGCGGTGATGCAAAAACTGGCCCGGCGCATTCGCGAGGTGACGGCACAGCGCACCCTGCTGAGCCTGCCCAACCCGTTCCAGCGGCTTTGCGTTCTGCTCTTACAATTGCCGTCCAACCAGCTCAATGACCAGCGGGTTGTCGAACAGATTCCGACCCACCAGGAGCTGGCGATCATGATCAACGCCAGTCGCGAAACCGTGACGCGGGCGTTCCAGCTGCTGTTCACGCAGCGCATTCTGGTGCGCGATGGGACTTCCTTGATCATCATCGAACCCGTGGTCATCAAGGACATCGCCGAGGGCCGCATGCCCCCGCCCAAAGCCTGACCCCCCGAACTTTGAAAAAGCTAACTTCCTATTTTTTTCCTCTCGGTCACTCGGATTTGATTCTTCAGTTCGCCCGCCGCGACATTGAAGCCAAATACCGCCAGTCCTGGCTTGGCATGGCATGGCTGGTGCTCGCGCCGCTGCTGATGCTGACCATCTACACCCTGGTGTTCCGGCATATTTTCCAGGTGCGCTGGGCCCCGCCCGAGGAAGGCAACCTGGCTTTCGCGCTCCGGCTGTACACGGGTCTGCTGATCTTCAATTTCTTCGCGGAGTGCATCAATCGCGCGCCCAGCCTGATGCTGGAACAGCCGCATCTGATCAAGAAAGTGGTGTTCCCGCTGGAGATTCTGCCCTGGGCCACGGTGCTGTCCGCCGGCGTCCAGTTGCTGATCGGCGCCGCCATCTTGCTGGTACTGCATCTGATCGGCCTGGGCAACATTCCGCTTTCGGCGCTGGCCCTGCCCCTGGTCTGGCTGCCGCTGCTGCCGCTGTGCCTGGGCATGACCTGGCTGCTCAGCGCCGTGGGCCTGTTCATACGCGACATCGGCCAGATCGTCAGCCTGACGATGAGCGCGCTGGTGTTCATCAGCCCGGTGTTCTTTCCCGTCGAAGTCCTGCCCGCCAAGGTGCAGGAGTGGATGTGGCTCAACCCGCTGGCGCCCATCATGACCCAGACGCGCACGGTGCTGCTGCAGGGCCAGTGGCCCGACTGGGGCCAGTTCCTGCTGAGTCTGGCGGTCTGCACCCTGATTGCCGTGGTCGGTGCCGTGGTGTTCAAGCGCCTGCGCGAAGGATTCTCGGATGTCATCTGATCTTGCAATCGACGCCAGCAACCTGTCCAAGCGCTATCCGCTGTACAACAACCCTTCGGACCGGCTGATGCACCTGCTGTGGGGCCGCAAGCAGTCCCAGGAGCAATCGTTCTGGGCCTTGCAGGACGTCAACCTGCAGGTGGCGCGCGGCGAAGTGGTGGGCCTGGTCGGACGCAACGGCGCGGGCAAGTCGACGCTGCTGCAGCTGCTGTGCGGCACGATTCCCGCGTCCTCGGGCGCGCTGCGCGTGCAGGGCCGCGTGGCGGCATTGCTCGAGCTGGGCGCGGGCTTCAACCCGGACTTCACCGGCATAGAGAACATCTTCATGAACGGCGCCATCCTGGGCATGAAGCGCCCGGAGATAGAGCAGCGGCTCGATGAAATCATCGCCTTTGCCGATATCGGCGACTTCATCCACAAGCCGGTGAAGACCTATTCCAGCGGCATGTATGTGCGGCTGGCGTTTGCCGTGGCCACCAGCACCGACCCCGACATCCTGATCATCGACGAGGCGCTGTCGGTGGGCGACGGCGCCTTTGCCAGAAAGTCCTTTGATCGCATCATGCGCCTGAAGGAAGCCGGCAAGACGATCTTCTTCTGCTCGCATTCGATGTACCAGGTGGAGGCGCTGTGCGCCCGCGCGATCTGGATGGAAAAAGGCCGTGTGAAGATGGACGGCAATGCCGCCGACGTCACCAGCGCCTACGCCACCAGCCTCAATGCGCCGACCACGCCGGCGGCGGTGCAGGAAGCCGCGCCCATGGCCAGCGGCACCGGCCGCATCCTCAAGGCCGTGGCGCGCAGCGGCGTGCAGGAAGGCAGCGAAGTGCACCTGGTTTCCGGCGAGTCCGATCTGGCCATCGACATTTCCTTTGAAATCGACCCCCATCTGCCCGCGCCCGGCGTCGCCATCGGCATCTCCGATGCGAACGGCACCACGGTGACCAGCGCCATTTCCGTCAATGATGGCGTCGTCATTCCCGTGAACGCCCAAGGGCTCGGCCAGGCCAGCATCCGCTTCAAGCAGTTTCCCCTGCTCAAGGGCACTTACTGGGTGACATGCTTCCTGTCGTCGGAGGATGGCTTGCATCCTTACGATCAGGTGCTGCATTGCCTGCGGCTCAATGTGCGCCAGGAAGGCACCGAGCAAGGCTTCGTGAGCCTGGCGCGCGACTGGGTGACTACCACGCCGCCAGCGCCCCATTGACCTCGTATGCGCAAAGACCTCCAAATTGCCGGCCAGCAGCTTGAGCTGCGCGACATGGCCCACAGCGACATGGGCGATGTGCTCGCGCTGCACCACCAGGTTTTCAGCAGCAGCTTGCAGGGCGACTGGTTCGAATGGAAGTATGTGCAGGGCCAGGGCGAAGGGGTGGGCATCTGGAATGACCGCCAGCAGCTGATTGCCTATTGCGGCGGCTTTCCGCGGCGCGTGCTGCAGCAAGGCCAGGCGACGAATTTCCTGCAGATCGGCGACTTGATGGTCAGCCCCGAATGGCGCGGCGTATTCACCCGCAAGAACCCGTTCTTCTATGCCTGCGAGCACCTCTATACGACACGCCTGGGCAACGACCGGCCCTACAAGGTAGGGTTCGGCTTTGCGCATGCGCGCTCCACGCGTCTGCATGTGAAGCAGGGCCTGGGCCGCGACGGCGGCGCCGTGCCGTTTCTGCAGTGGCAGGTGGCGCAGCGCAAGCCCTTGCCCGAGTGGCTCTGGCGCGTGCAGCCGCTGGCCCCCGACGCACCCCATCTTCGCGCCACGGTCGACCGGGCCTGGCAGGCGATGCGGCGCGAAACGCAGGACTACACGATTGGCATACGCGACGCAGATTACCTGTCATGGCGTTTCACGCGTCGCCCCGACAAGTCGTACCGGCTGTTCACGCTGCGCCGCATCTGGGATCTGCAGCCGCTGGGCGTGATCGTGCTGTCCCAGCCCTCGCACCCGGGCGAGGCCGTGCAGTGGCTCGACTGGGTAGGACCGGTGCGCCATCTGGCGCATGCCTGCCTGGCAGCCCTGCGCATTGCTGCGCAGGAGGGCGCGCCCACCATGAACACCTGGGCCAGCGCCAGCGTGAGCGAATTGCTGGCCGGCACGGAGCCCGGTTTCCTGCCCCATATCGCCAACATCAGCATTCGTGCCCCCGCGGACATGCCGGCGCCGGCGCCCGACCTGAAGCTGTGGCTGATGGCAGGGGATACCGACTTCCTCTAGCCTTGATGGGCTGCAGCGGCGCATGGCGCCCACGGCGCCCGTTCTTCATCCTTCCCACGACCACCATGCCCAGGCCACCGACCCTTCCCTCCATTGCCGTCGTCACCAGCGTGAGCCGCATCGATGTGCTGCAGCAGCGCCTGGCACAGTCGCCCTGCATGCAGCGCGGCGGCCTGCCCTGGTCGGCCTGCTTCAACAGCCCGTCTGCGGCCGCGGCCTTCAATCCGGCCATGGACGCCCAGATGGCGCTGGGCACGGATTGGCTGATCTGGGTGCACCAGGATGTGGTTTTCCCGCCGGGCTGGGAAGACCTGTTCCGCCAGGCCCTGCACGATGCCTGCGCGCAGTGGCCCACGCTGGCCGTGGCCGGCGTCTATGGCGTGCGCGGCGTGGGAGCACAAAGCGTGCGCGCCGGCCATGTGCTGGACCGGGGCGAGCTGCTCAAGGAGCCGGCGGCTCTGCCTTGCCTGGTCGACAGCCTGGACGAACTGCTGGTTGCCGTGCGCGTGGATTCAGGCCTGCGCATGGACCCGGCAATGGGCTTTGATTTCTATGCCACCGATCTGGTGCTGCAGGCGCAGGAGGCGGGCATGTGCGCGGCCGCGCTGGACGCATTCTGCGAGCACTGGTCCGATACGCCGGCACAGGGCGTGATGCCGCCCGGCCTGATCGAGCGCGTGAAGGCCAATGGCCATGCTTTCGAGCAGAAGTGGGCACACCGCCTGCCGATCAAGACGCCCTGCTTTGACATTCACCGCCCCGGCGACATCGCCGCCCTGGCGGCCAGCATGAGCACGGCCGCGACGTGAATAAACATCTCTGGAAAGCGGCCCGCTGGCTGCACCACCTGGATTTCGCCCATGTGCTGCCACTGATGGCGCGCCTGCCCTTGCCGCTGGGCTATACGCTGGCCCATTGGCGCGGCGCACTCAATGGCGCCACCGGCCGCGACTGGCGCTCGATGGCGCTGGGCTTTCGCCACATCTGGAAGCAAAGCCGCGCGGCCTACCAGGAACTCGCACCCGAGGCCAGCGAAGCCCAGCTCGATCACTGGCGCAAGCAGCGTTTCATTGCCGAGGCCATGGACGAATTCGAAGCCAGGCTGCTGGCCGCGGGCCGGGGCCTGGAGCTCAGCTGCGAGTTCGATCCGCCCAACGCGCTGGACTATTGCCGCCATCGCGAGCGCGGCCTGGTGATGCTGACCTCGCATTTCGAAAGCTTTTTCCTGGGCACCAGCTTTCTCGCGCGCTCCGGGGAAAGCATCAACATCATGACCTCGGCGGTGACCCAGGACCCGCGCGTGGACAAGGCCGTGCGCGAGCATTTCACCGCCAAGTACCAGCAGATGGAGCAGTACCTCAACGGCGGCAAGGTGGTGGAGATGGAAGCCGGCTTGCGCCCGTTCTACGACATGCTCAAGCGCCGCGAGATCCTGATGATGCTGGGTGACGCTCCGGTGCTGCCCAACGGCGCCGCCATGACGGTGCGCTTTCTCGGCGCGACCAGAACCATTGCGGGCGGCTGCATACGGCTGGCGCAGCGCACGGACAGCGACATCGGCGGCTTCATCTGCGTGCCGGTGCGCAAGGGCCACTACAAGCTGGCGTTCTTTCCACCCGCGCCCGCCCGTGACCCGCAAACCATTCAGCGCATCTATGATTTCTTCACGGAACATATCATGAACAATCCGGGAGGCTGGTGGGCCAGCGATCTGCTGCCCGCCATGCCCAAGGATGTCGAGGCGAGGACAGAAAAATGATTGCCGTTGTCATTCCGTGCTACCGCGTGACCAGGCATATTCTGGCCGTGATCGAGGCCATAGGCCCGGAAGTCGCGCGCATCTATGTGGTGGATGATGCCTGTCCCGAAGGCAGCGGCCGCATGGTGCAGGAACGCTGCACCGATCCGCGCGTGCATATCCTGTGGCATGCGCAGAACCAGGGGGTGGGCGGCGCGGTGAAAACCGGCTACACCCAGGCCGCGGCAGACGGCATGGAAATCGCGGTGAAGATCGATGGCGACGGCCAGATGGACCCTAAGCTGATTGCGCAGTTCGTCAAGCCCATACTGAACGGCGACGCCGACTACACCAAGGGAAACCGGTTCTACAACCTGGAGAAGATCCGCAGCATGCCGGGCGTGCGGCTGTTCGGCAATGCCGTGCTTTCCATGGTGGCCAAATTTTCCACCGGCTACTGGAATCTCTTTGATGTCACCAATGGATATACCGCTATCCATGTGAAGCTGATCAACCATCTGCCGCTGGCAAAAATCAGCAACCGCTATTTCTTCGAGACCGACATGCTGTTCAGATTGAACATCATCCGGGCCTGCGTCATGGACATCCCCATGAATGCGGTCTATGCCGACGAGAAAAGCAATCTGAAAATCAGGGAAATTTTCCTGGAGTTTGCCGCAAAGCACATCAAGAACTCCATGAAACGGATTTTCTACAACTACTTCCTGCGCGACATGACCGCGGCTTCCCTGGAGCTTTTGCTGGGGCTGGTATTTTTCGGCTTCGGCATCTGCTATGGGCTGACCCAATGGGCCCATACGCTGTCCACGGGAACGCTGGCGCCCTCGGGAACAGTGATGCTGGCGGCGCTGCCGACCATCATGGGCCTGCAGATGCTGCTGGCCTTCGTGACGTTTGACGTCTCCAATGTGCCATCGCGCGCGATTCAGCAGAATCTCTGACCGCAATGCAGCCGGCTGTGCTTTCAAGCGCGGCAGACAGGCAATCAAAGGTAATCTACATGAGTTTGCAATCCATCATTCTTGCAGTATTGACCGTGATTGGCCTGTCAACAGGCCAAATTCTTTTCAAGCTGGCCGCGCAGAACCTGAATGGTGATGGATCCCTTTTGATGCTGGCCTTGAAAAACACGCACCTGTGGATTGCGCTGTTTGTATATGGCGTTTCCACGCTGTTCTGGATACTGCTGCTGAGACAGGTTCCGCTCAAGCTGGCCTACCCCTTTGTGGGCTGCGCCTTCTTCATCGTTCCCTTGCTGGCGCATTTCTTTCTGGGTGAGTCCATCAGCTGGCACAGCATTGTCGGTGCAGTCCTGATTGCATCGGGAATCTATGTCTCCCTGCTGGGCAGCAACGCATGAAAGTCATTGACCCGCATTTCTTCATCAAATATTTCATCATTCTTTTGCTGGCTTTCGGCGGGTCGTATTTCATACCCCCCATGCAATCTCCGGATGAAAATCAGCATATCGCCAAGGCGTATCTGGTTGCCCAAGGCGATTTCTTTCTGACCAATCCTCAAGGCAAGATGTCTGGGGGTTATGTGGATGACGGACTGCGCGAGTTCATCCAGGGGCATATGCAGTTGTCGGGCCGCCCCGACTTCAAGCTCTCGGAAGACGAAAAGAGCAGATTGAAAAGCCTTGGCTGGGGCGATGCGCAAAGCCGCTCCTTCATGGAGATACCCGGAACCGGCTTCTACCTGCCCTTGATCTACCTGCCGCATGCGCTGGCAATCAAGGCGGGAGAACTCACGCATCTCTCGGTACACCACACCTACTATCTGACCAGATTTTTAATCTTGGCGATCTCCATTGCCCTGATGCTGCTGGCATTCTCTCTTTACCGCCCGGGTATTCTTGCGCTTGGCATTCTCATGCTTCCCATGGGAATCTTTCAGTTGCTCTCACCCACCCTGGACGGAATCACCACCAGCCTGAGCCTGCTTGCGCTGAGCCTGTTTTTCGCGTTCCAGTCAAACCCCAGGCGGCCGGGATTTTTCTATCTGCTCGCGGTTCTTCTGGTGTTGATTGCCACCACCAGAATTCATCTGGCGCCCCTTCTGCTGCTGCTTTTCGTTCTCGCATATCAGCAGCGCAGCCGCAACTTTCTTGCCACCGGTGTTCTCGCCACCGGCTTCACCCTGTTCTGGATTGTCTTTTCCATAAAGACCACCGTCGACAACCGGATTCCACGGGACATTTCCTCTCTGGAGGCGCTGCAGTACTACATTGTTCACCCGCTGGACTTCATGCAAGTGCTGTTCAACACCGTCACCAACCCGGAGATGATGAATTTCTATCTTCAGTCCTTTATCGGCAAACTGGGCTGGCTAGATACCAATCTGACGCTCTGGCATTACACGGCATTTTGCGCATTCCTGGCGTTGCTAGGGGTCCTCAACCTCTTTTGCGCGCCAAACAAGGAAAACAACGCCGTCGCGAGATTCTCTCTTTTCGCCACCGCCCTGCTCTCGATCCTGGCCATCTTCACCGCGCTGCTGATATCCTGGACGCCCCATCCCGCGACCATCGTGCATGGCATACAGGGACGATATTTCATTGTTCCATTCCTGCTGCTGGCCTACGCGTTTCACGGCATCTTCGACATCCGATTGCGCGCTTTCTCGCTGGTCAGCCAGCTGCTTTTATCGGCATTCTTCATTTTCAGCGCCTACTCTCTGCTGAGCGCGCTGCAAGGCCGCTACTCTATTTATTGAGTCCATGATAGCCAGCATCATTGTCAATTATTTCGGCCACAGGCTGGTCCAGGACGCGGCCGAAAGCCTGCTGCGCGACCGGCCGGACATGGAAGTCATCGTTGTCGACAACAGCGTCGATGCAGAAGAGAACCGCCTGCTGCGCCAAGTGCTCGACAGCCGCATCAAAGTCATCACCAATGACAGCAACACCGGGTTTGGCGCGGCCTGCAACACGGGCATTGCCAGCACGCAGGCCGAGTTCATCATGCTGCTCAATCCCGATACCCAGGTGATTGCAGGCTGCATGGACAAGCTGCAGGCAGCGCTCGAGCGCATGCCCCGGCTTGGCGCCGTGAGTCCGGCGCAGCTCTGGGAGCCTTCAGGCCGCTTCAGGCTGCCTCCGGCCTGGCTGCCGACCGGGGTGGAAATGTGGTGCATAGAGCAGGCTTGGCGCAGCCGCAGGGTCGCCACCAAGATATCCAACGCCTACCGCAACCTGGCTTTGCGCGTCTGGCATCCCGACGGCGCCCAGGTGGTGGCCCAGCGCGCCTTGTCGGGCGGCGCCGTGCTGCTACGCCGATCCGCGGCGCTGCAGCATGGCAGCGCCTTCGATCCGGCGTTCTTCATGTACTACGAGGACTCGGATTTCTGCTGGCGCTTGAAAAAGGCCGGCTGGCAATTGGCCATGGTGCCCGACGCCTATGTGCTGCACGAATGGGAGCACACGTCGGCCAAGGTGGATTTCATGGAGAAATCCAAGCAGATCTATATTGACAAGCATTTCGCCGGGCGCGGCGCATGGCAGCAAAGAATGGCGCGCTGCATGCAGACGGCCCCGCTGGCCGCACCCCTGGGCTGCCAGGAACATGACAAGAGCAGCCCGGTGCTGGATGTGCCCGATGCCTGGCACGACGCATGGCTGCTGGAGCTGAGCCCCTCGGCCTTGCTGATTCCCGCGGTGGGCTGCCTAGGCAGCGGCCCCAAGGCCGAAATTCCGCGGCATCTGATCGAGCGTCTGGGCGCAGGCCCGCTTTACGCCCGCATCGGGCCCAGCCGACCTGTAGGGAACACGCCGCTGCCGGTATTCCGGCTTTCCTAGCGCTTGAGCCAGCCCCCGAGCATGCGCAGCGGCGCCGTGATGCGCCAGGACGTCGATGCATGCATGCCCTGCAGCGCCTGTGCCGCCTGTTCATGCGCCAATAGCTGCTGCCGCAAGGCGTTCTCGGACGCCACCAAATGCTGTTGCAGTTGCTGATTCTCCAAATGCAGCCGCAGGTTTTCCTGCTGGTGCAGCTGGTTTTCCTGCTGATGGCGCAGGCTCTCCTGCTCGCGCTGCTGCTCACGCTGTTCGCGTTGCAGCTCCAGCGCGGCACTGTGCTCTCTTTGCACCAGCAATGCCTGCTGCAGGCCTTCGGCATGGACGCTTGCGCTTTGCAGCGCCGACTCCACCCAGTGATCCATGCACTGAGCCGCCAGATTCGGGGCGGCAGGCGCATCATCCGCTGCGCGGTGCATTGCAGCCATGTCGTCGCCCGACAAATGGTGATACGCCTCGGCGTAACGCACCGCGGGCGGCAAGGTATAGGTTCTGTACGAATTCAAGCCCTGCACATGGCGTATGTAGTCCTGCTGCTCCAGCTGCGATGCAAAGCTCTGCATCGCCTGCTCTTTCGCCTCCCAGACCGGCGTGTTGTCCAGCAACAGATTGGGCCGCAGGGGACTGCCGAGTTCATAGAGCATCAGGCCCACATCGGCCTGCGTCCGGCGCTGCCACAGCGCGACCGCGGCCGCGG
>JBBKVU010000598.1:0-2941 GCA_037968595.1 Comamonas sp. | reverse complement strand
AGCCAGGTGCGCACGGTGCGCCGGTCGAAGGTCAGCGGCGCTTGCAGGTAGGCCTGGCTGCCGAACAGGATCAGGCCGACGCGGTCGCCTTCGCGCCCCTCAAGAAAGTCGCCGAGCAGGTGTTTGACCAAGGTCCGGCGGCTGACGTCTTCGTCCTGCCAGTGCATGTCGGGGAAATCCATGGAACCGGACACGTCTACCGCCACCAGCAAATCGCGGCCACTGGCGGCAATCGGCAGCGGCTCGCCGAGCCATTCCGGGCGGGCGGCGGCGGTCAACAGCAGCAGCCACAGCACCACGAACGGCGCTTGCTGACGCCAGCCGGGCAGATTGACCCGTGCGCGACGCCGGGCCAGGCCTTCGAGGTCGCTGAGGTAGCTGACTTTCAATGCCGGCTCGCCGCTGTCGGCGACCGGCAGGATGAGCCGCATCAGCCAGGGCAATGGCAACAGGGTGAAGATCCACGGCCAGGCGAACTCAAACATGTTTGCGAATCCAGGTGTCGACGGCTTGGGTCAGGCCGGCGATGGCCTTGTCGTCGAGTTTGCATTCGGGTTTGTACGCGCCCTCCACCAGTACCATCCAGCGCGTGAGGCCGGCGGCGGGGCAACGGTTATCGAGGAACGCCAGCCATTTGCGACCGTTGAGGGTGTGGCTCTGACTATAAGGGTAGTCGTTGCGGCACAGGCGTTTGAGCAAGCCGTTGAGTTGCTGCAGCCAGGCGCCGGCCGGTGCGCCGTCGTAGGGTTTGGGCATCAGCGCGAGCTCCGCCAGGGCGGCGATGCGCAGCGGGTCCAGCGGTTGTTCTGCGCGGGCTATCGGGCGGCGGGTGGGCAGGAAACGGCGCAAGGACCATACGCCCCAACCCAGCAGCGGAATCACCAGCAGCAACAGCCACCAGCCCGGCGCGGGTGGCCAGAACCCGATGGCCGGCGGGGCGATCAGCGGTTGCAGTTGGTCGAGGCTGCTCATTGCTTTTTAACCGGGCGTTGCGGGTTGAGGTATTCGCGCAGTTGCTCGACCATTTCGCTTTGGGTGCTCAAGGGCATCAGCAGTACCCGTAGCTTCTGTGCGAGCAGTTCCCAGCGGGCAATGCGCGCTTCGGCCTGGGCCTTGTAGGCCTGGCGCAAATCGAAGTTCAGCGTGTCCAGTTCCAGTTGCGCGCCTCTTTCTGCGAAACGCAGCAGCCCGGCAGCGGGAAGGGCGTGGTCCAACGGATCGGAGATGGGCAGCATCAGCAAGTCGCAATGGCGCGACAGCAGGCTCAGTTGTTGCTCGGCGCCTTCGGTGAGGGCGCGTTCATCACAGATCACAATCACCAGGCTGCCAGGGCGCAAGACTTCGCGAGCACGGCGCAGGGCCATGCCCAGGGCATCGGCTTCGGGTCGGCTTTCGGTGTTCAGGCTCTGGTTGACGCGCACCAGGCGGTTGAGCAATTGCAACAGGCTTTGCTTGCTGCGCCGGGGTTTGATTTCGTAGTGCTCGTTGTCGCCGAACACCAGCCCGCCGACCCGGTCGTTATGCCCCAGCGCCGACCAGCCAATCAGGGCAGCTGCCTGCGCGGCCATCACCGACTTGAACATCTGCCCCGAGCCAAAAAACAGCCGGCAGCTTTGCTCCACCATGATGAAAATCGGGCGCTCGCGCTCTTCGTGGAACAGCTTGGTGTGCGGCTCCTGGGTACGGGCCGTCACACGCCAGTCGATGGTGCGCACATCGTCTCCGGCCTGGTACACGCGCACCTGGTCGAAGTCGACGCCGCGCCCGCGCAGCTTGGAATGGTGCAGGCCGATCAACGGGCTGCGCTGGCTCGGCGTGGAGAACAGCTGAATTTCGCGCACGCGATGGCGCATCTCGATCAGCTCGCTGAGCGTGACGCGGATACCATCGCTTGCGTTCATCGATTTCAAGCGACGGCAACGACGTCGAGAATGCGTTGCACCACGCGGTCCTGATCAATGCCGGCGGCTTCGGCCTCAAACGACAGAATGATGCGATGGCGCAGCACGTCGAACAGCACCGCCTGGATATCTTCCGGGCTGACAAAATCGCGACCGGCCAGCCAGGCGTGGGCGCGGGCGCAGCGGTCGAGGGCGATGGAGCCGCGCGGGCTGGCGCCGTAGGCAATCCACTCGGCCATCTCCGGATCGAATTTGGCCGGGGTGCGCGTGGCCATGACCAGTTGCACCAGGTATTCCTCCACTGCATCGGCCATGTACAGGCCGAGGATTTCCTTGCGCGCGGCGAAGATCGCCTGCTGGCTGACGCGGCGCTCAGGCTTGGTTTCGCCATTGAGCGCTTCGCCACGCGCCTGTTGCAGGATGCGCCGCTCCACGGCAGCGTCCGGGAAACCGATCTTGACGTGCATCAGGAAGCGGTCGAGCTGGGCTTCAGGCAGCGGGTACGTGCCTTCCTGCTCGATGGGGTTCTGCGTGGCCATCACCAAAAACAGTGGTGACAGCTCGTAAGTACTGCGGCCCACACTGACCTGGCGCTCGGCCATGGCTTCCAGCAGGGCCGATTGCACCTTGGCCGGGGCGCGGTTGATTTCGTCGGCCAGCACCAGGTTGTGGAAGATCGGGCCTTGCTGGAACACGAAGCTGCCGGTTTCCGGACGATAGATTTCGGTGCCGGTGATGTCGGCGGGCAGCAGGTCGGGCGTGAACTGGATGCGATGGAACTGCGCTTCGATGCCCTCGGCCAACTCTTTGATGGCCTTGGTCTTGGCCAGCCCCGGGGCGCCTTCCACCAGCATATGGCCGTCGGCAAGCAGGGCGATGAGCAAGCGCTCGATGAGTTTTTCCTGGCCGAGAATCTGCGTAGAAAGAAAGGTTCGCAGCGCAAGCAGCGCTTCACGATGTTCCATCGATGACGGTTCCTGGAGAGGTGAGCCTGAACGTCATGTGACAAACGTCGGCCTGGGGCGCCTACTTTAATGCAT
>JBBKVU010000597.1:0-5930 GCA_037968595.1 Comamonas sp. | reverse complement strand
GAAGTGCATCTTGCGCAGCGCGAAGTAGTGGAACTTGAAGCTCAGATCGGGCGTGATGAAGCGGTTGCCGTTCTGCTCGTGGGGCAGGGCGATGTTCAAGCCGATGTTGTCGACGCCGACATCGTGGGCGCCGCGGTTGGCGGCTTCCATGATGCCCGGGCCGCCGCCGGTGCAGATGTAGATGCGCTCCTGCGGCGCCTGCTTGAGGCTGTCGGTGGCGACGATGCGCGCGAACTGGCGCGCCTGGTCGTAGCGCTGGGCATTGCGCACCGCCTGGAGGGCCACGGCAATGCGTTCGGCGTCGCCGCTGGCCTGGGCCTCGGCAAGCTGGCTGGCGGCCTGCTCGGGGTCGACGAAACGCGCGCTGCCGTAGACCACCACGGTGTGCTCTATGCCGCGCTCGCGCTGGGCGATATCGGGCTTGAGCAACTCAAGCTGCATGCGAATGCCGCGCGTCTCGCGCCGGAACATGAATTCCGGGTCGGCAAATGCCAGGCGGTAGGAGTTGGGCTGCAGCACCGCGCCGTTGTGTGCCTGGTCATGCAGTTGGCCCCAGCCGTCGGCGAGGTCGGTTTCAGACAGGGGGTTGGAGATTTCCATGTAGCCTCGACAAAGTAAAAGTGCGGGTGGCGCCTGACACCACGATCAAAATCCGCAGCGGGCCCGGCCCAGCGCCAGTCTCCGCTGCTGAATCCACTATACGCTCACAAAGTCATAGCTTTCGGCTGGCGCAAGCAATCATGTGGCGCGCGGCCAGAGCGCATGGATGCTGGCCATGCCGGCCACGGTCATCGCCAGCGAGCCCAGCACATGCACACCGGTCCAGCCCAGCGCCGCGCCATAGCGCTGGTGCTGCAGCATGGCCACGACTTCGGCGGAAAAACTCGAGAAGGTGGTCAGTGCGCCCAGAAAGCCGGTGACCAGTGCCAGGCGCCAGACCGGGTCGAGCTGCGGCAGCGCATCGAAGGTGGCGATGCAGGCGCCAATCAGGTAGCCGCCGATGATGTTCGCGGCCAGCGTGCCCCAGGGCAGACCGTGCGGCACGCTGAGCCACAGGCCCAGACGCCAGCGCGCCAGCGCGCCCAGGCAGGCGCCAATGCAGATGGCAAGAACAGGCAGCATGGCCGCAAGTCTACCGGGCGGGAATCAATAACGGTTTTCGACGTTGTCCGCGGGGTCGCTGGAGACCACGCGGCTCACCGCCGGCGGCACGTTCTGGCCGGTACGGCGGGCGCGAAACAGCGCGGCGCGCATCAGGAAAATCGTGGTGATCGGCACCGTGACCGAAATGAACACGGCAATCAGCAGCGCGTGCAGCGCCAGGCGCTGCTCCATCACGGAAAAGAACAGCACCGTGGCATGCATGATGCACCAGCAGGCCAGGGTGGCGATGATGGACGGCGAGTGCACGCGCTCGAAATAGCTCTTGAGCCGCACCAGGCCGAGAGCGCCCAGCAGCGCTATCAGCGCGCCGGCAACCACCAGAAAGCCGACCACGGCCTGGGCCCAGAGTGGAATCAACACTTCGTTCATTCGATGACTTCTCCGCGCAGCAGGAACTTGGCCATGGCCGTGGAGCTGATGCAGCCGAACAGCGCGATCAGCAGCGCCGCCTCGAAGTAATCGGTGCTGCTGTACATGATGCCCAGCACCAGCATGGCCAGCATGCCTATGGTGTACATGCAATCCAGCGCGAGCACGCGGTCCTGGGCCGCCGGGCCCTTGAGCAGACGGAACAGCGCGCAGGCCATGGCCGCGACCAGCAGGAACAGCGCCAGGGAAAGCGCCCAGACGAAATACGGGCTCATTCAAAAATCTCCATCAGCGGGCGCTCGTAGCGGGTCTTGATGTGGTCGATGACCGTCTGCGGGTCACCGACTTCCAGCGCATGCAGCAGCAGCACCGAGCGATCGCGCGACAGCTCGGCCCAGGAGGTGCCAGGCGTGATGCAGACGATCATTGCCAGCACGGCCAGCGCGTTCGGGTCGCGCAGCTCGAGCGGAATGTGCACGAAATCCGCGCCATGCTTGCGGTACGACGGAAACAGCAGGAAGCGCACCACCGTCAGATTGGACACCGAGGTGTCGTAGACCACGCTGAACGCCAGCCGCAGAATGGTCAGCGGATGGCGTATGCGCACCGGCAAGGGCCGCAGGCCGCGCAGCAGCACGGGAATCGCCAGACCGAGAATGGCGCCCAGCAGGATATGGCCGGCGCCCAGCGACTGGTTGAGCAGCAGCCAGAGCAGAAACAATGCCACGGACAGCAGTGGCGCGGGCAGCAGGAGTTTCATGGCTGCTCCTTGGAAAGAATGGGCGCGGGATTGGGCACCGGCGCCTGCGTCAGCACGCCATGGATGTAGGTGCCCGGCGAATGCAGTGCGTCGGCCGCGTTCTGCATGTAGCGCATCACGGGGCCGGCCTGCACGGTCATGGCCACGCAGCACAGCAGCAGCGCGGCGATCGGCAGGCCTTCGGCCACACGCAGCTGCGGCGTATTGCGGTCGTGGCTGGCCCAGAAATGGCGCATGCCCACGCGTATCAGCGCGATCGAGCCAATGAGGCCGGTGCCTATCAGCAGCGTCAGCAGGGCCCAGCCCCAGATGCCGGGCTGGTAGCCGGCCGATGTTCCCACGCCCAGCGGGTTGAGCAAGGCATTGAGCATGGCGATCTTGCCGACAAAGCCCGACAGCGGCGGCAGGCCCGAGATGACCAGCGTGCAGACCATGAATGCCAGACCGAGGAAAGCTGCTGCGGCGGGAATCACCCGGCCGATCAGCACTTCCTCGTCCTCGTCCAGGTTCAGACCGGTGGTGGGCACCAGTTCGGCGTTGAGGAAGGGCGCTTCATCGTCTTCATAGGGCGCGGTGCGCGCGCCCGCGTTGCGCCAGCGGTCTATCAGATCGGCCAGCAGGAACAGCGCGGCCACGGCCAGCGTGGAGCTGGGCAGGTAGTAGAGCACGCCGGCCGTCAGCAGGTTCTGGCCGAAGCCCGCTGCCGCCAGCAAGGTGCCCGAGGACAGGATGGCGGCATAGCCGGCAAGATTGGTCAGCCGCTGCGAGCCCAGCATGCCTATGGCGCCAAAGACCATGGTCAGCATGCCGCCGACCATCAGCCAGGCGCTGCCAAACAGCGCGGAGTCGCCGGCCTGGCTGCTGAACATCAGTGTCCACAGCCGCAGCACGGTGTAGACGCCCAGCTTGGTCATCAATGCAAACAGCGCGCCCACGGGGGCCGTGGCGGCGCTGTAGGCCGGCACCAGCCAGAAGTTCAGCGGCCACATCGCGGCCTTGATCAGGAAGGCCGTGGCCAGAATCGACGCGGCCGCGTGCAGCAGGCCGCGATCGGCGGCGTCGACATGCGGAATGGCGCTTGCCAGGTCGGCCATGTTGAGCGTGCCGGTAATGCCGTAAAGCATGGACACGCCGATCAGCAGCAGCGACGACGCGGCGAGGTTGATCGCGATGTAGTGCAGGCCCGACTGGATGCGTGCGCGTCCCGAGCCATGCAGCAGCAGGCCATAGGAAGCGGCCAGCGTGATCTCGAAGAAGACGAACAGGTTGAACAGATCGGCCGTCAGAAAAGCGCCCGCCAGCCCCATCAGCTGGAACTGGAACAGCGGGTGGAAGTGCACGCCCGCACGGTGCCAGCGCGCCGCGGCAAAGACAATGGAGGCCAGCGCGACAATGCTGGTCACCACCAGCATCAGCGCCGACAGCCGGTCAAGCGCCAGCGAGATGCCGAAGGGCGCAGGCCAATTGCCCGGCAGATAGACGCCCATGGTCACGGGCGCGCCGGCCTGGTCGGTCCAGCCCAGCAGGGCAATGGCGATCACCAGGCCGACCAGGGTCGACAGGATGTTGAAGCCGAGCTTGAGGCGTTGCTGCTCCTCGCGCATCAGCAGCATCAGCGCTGCCGTGAGCATGGGCAGCGCAATGGGCGCCAGCATCAGGTGCGGCATGAGCAGGCTTGCGATGTCCGTCATGGCATCTCCTGCACGTCACGCGAATGCACGCCGTCCACATGGTCATTGCCCGCGGTGCCGCGCGAAGCCAGCAGCACCACCAGAAACAGCGCCGTCGAGGCAAAGCCGATGACGATGGCCGTGAGCACCAGCGCCTGGGGCATGGGATCGGCATAGTTCACCAGATCCTGGGCGATTCCCGGCCTGAGCACCGGCTCCTTGTCTATGGCCAGCCCCTGGCGGCCCATGCTGAAGATGAACAGATTGACGGCATAGGCCATCAGCGACAGGCCCATGATGATCTGGTAGGTACGCGGGCGCAGCAACAGCCAGACACCCGAACCGGTGAGAACGCCAATGGCAATGGCAAGCACGAGTTCCATCAGTGGGCCCTCTCGTTCTCGTCGAGTTGGTCGTCATCAAGCAGGCGCGCGTGGTAGCGGTGGCCGCGTACGGATTGGTGGGCAATGGCCGTCAGTATCAACATCGTGGAACCTACGACCAGTACGGACACGCCCAGGTCGAAGAAGGTGGCGCTGGCCAGGTGGATCTCGCCCACCAGTGGCAATGTGAAGTGGAAGGTGTGACTGGTCATGAACGGATAGCCGGCAACGATGGAGCCGAAACCGGTCATCAGCGCCAGCAGCAGGCCGACCGCGATCCAGCGGCGCGGGAACAGCGCGAAGTGGGCTTCGACCCACTGGGTGCCGGAAATGATGTATTGCAGCAGCAGCGCCACCGAGAACACCAGGCCGGCAATGAAGCCGCCGCCGGGTTCGTTGTGGCCGCGCATGAACAGATAGATGGCCACCAGCGTGGCGAACGGCAGCAGCAGCCGCACCAGCACCGCGGGCACCATCAGGTAGCCGACCGCGGTATCGCTGGCATGGCGCGGGTTGAGCAAATCGGTCTGCAGGTCGCCCGGGACGAAGCGCTGCTGCTCGGGCAGGTCCATGGTCTCGCGCGCCGGGCGGAAGCGCCGCAGCAGCGCATAGACCGTCAAGGCAACGATGCCCAGCACCACGATCTCGCCGAAGGTATCGAAGCCGCGGAAGTCGACCAGCATCACGTTGACCACGTTGGTGCCGCCGCCGCCGGTCAGCGCGTTCTCGAGGAAGAACGTCGAGGTGCTGTCGTGGAACGGCCGGCTCATCATGGCAAACGCCAGCCAGGCCATGCCGCCACCCGCGGCCACGGCCAGGCCCAGATCGCGCATGCGGCGCGCGCGCGCCCGTCCCTGGGTCGACAGCGCGGGAATGCGCATGTTCTTGTCGCGCTTGGGCAGCCAGCGCAGGCCCAGCATGATCAGCACCGTGGTCACGACTTCCACCACCAGCTGCGTCAGCGCCAGATCGGGCGCCGAGAACCAGAGGAAGGTGATGCACACGCACAGCCCGCACACGCCCAGCATGATCAGCGCGGCCATCCGGTGGTATTTGGCTTTCCAGGCCGCGGCCAGCGCGCAGGTGCAGCCCAGCACCCACAGCAGAACGAAGGCCGGCGACAGCGGCAGCGTGCCGCGGTTGCCCAGTTGCAGGTCACGGCTCCACAGCGGCAGTATGCCCGCGGCCAGCGCCATGCACACCAGCCACAGCATCTGCCACTGCAGGCGCATGGTGCTGAGCATGCGGCGGCCGCGACGCCCGCCGGCTTGCAGCCAGGCGAGCAGGGTGTCAAAGAAGCGCCGGCCATCGAAATGGCGCGCAATTGGCGCGGCTTCGGCGTGGCCCGCCTTGCGCAGCCAGCGCAGCAGGCAATGGATGGCGATGCCGCCGAGCAGCGCCAGAATACTCATGATGAAAGGCGCGTTCACCCCATGCCACACGGCCAGGCTGAACACCGGCAGCGTGCCGCCGACGACCGGCGTGGCCGCGGCGCGCAGGAAGGCGTCCATGGTCAGCGCCGGCAGGATGCCGACCACCAGGCAGGCAAGCACCAGCAGCGCGACCGGAAGAATCATCCAGCGC
>JBBKVU010000596.1:0-4853 GCA_037968595.1 Comamonas sp. | reverse complement strand
CCGTTCGTGGTGAGCCTGCCTCGCCGGCCGCGTCGAACCATGAACGTCCTGTCCTCAAGACAAGACTCACTCTGCCCTTTCCAACAACCCACTAGTTGATGTCAATCTTCGCCCCCTGCCGTATCAGATGGCGCAGCTTCTCCGTCTCCTGCGCCAGGAACTTGCCAAAGGCTTCGGGCGTGGACGTGGAAACCTGCAGCCCGGTCTTGGCGATCTGCGCCTTGAGTTCGGGGTCCTTGAGCACTTCGCGCATGTCGGCGTTGATCTTGGCGACGATCTCGTCGGGCACGCCCGCGGGCGCCAGCAGGCCGAACCAGCTGCCGGCGACAAAGTCCATTCCCAGCTCCCGGAACGTGGGCAGCTCAGGCGCGTCGGGGTGGCGCCTGGGCGCGGCAATCGCCACCGCGGCCACCGAACCGCGCTGCACCTGCGGATACGACGACATGCCGTCAAACATGCCGTCAAACACGCCCGAGGTCAGATCGATCATGGCCGGACCCTGGCCCTTGTAGGGCACATGGGTGAACGGAATGCCGGCCTGCTGGGCAAACAGTTCGGCGCCGATATGCGGGCTCGATCCCGCGCCCGACGAGCCCAGCGTCAGCCCGCCCTTGGGCGCCTGGGCCTTGGCCAGCGCGATCAGTTCACCCAGCGACTTGCCCTTGAGCTTGTTGTTGACCAGCAGGATGTTGTGCGTGGAGCCCAGCAGCGCCACCGGCCGGAAGGCCGCGGGTGAATACGGCAGGTTCTTGCGCAGCTCGGGATTCGACGTGAATGCATAGCTGGTGAACAGCAGCGTATAGCCGTCGGCCGGGGCGCGGCTCACATGCTGGGTGCCTATCATCGTGCCCGCGCCGACGCGGTTTTCCACGATCACGGGCTGGCCCCAGAGCGCGCCGAGCTTGAGCCCGGTGGTGCGCGCAAACAGGTCGGTCACGCCGCCGGCCGAGAAAGGCACGACGATGGTCACGGGGCGCTTGGGAAAGGCGTCCTGGGCCTGCAGCGGCCAGGCCGCGGCCACGGCAGCGGCGACTCCCAGTATCTTGAGAAGGTGCATCTTTGTCTCCGGTAGTTATTTTTCGACCTGCGCACGCTTCACATTGAAGATGCGCTACATGACTTCCCCGCCGTTGGGGCCGAGGATCTGGCCGGTCATGTAGTCGGCGTCCGGGGAAGCGAGAAACGCCACCACGGAGGCGATTTCCTCGGGCTGGGCGCGCCGCCCCAGCGGCACGCGCAGCTGCACTTCGCGCGCGTATTCCGGGTTGGCGCTGAGTTCGGCGCTCATCGGCGTCTGCACGCGGCCGGGCGCGACGGCGTTGACATGGATGTTCCACTCGGCAAACTCGCGTGCCCAGGCCCGCGTCAGGCTGATGATCGCGCCCTTGGCCGCGGCATAGGCGCTCACGTTGCGGTGCGTGCCGTAGGCCGTGATCGACGCGGTGTTGATGATCTTGCCGCTGCGCCGCTGCTTCATTGCGGGCAGCACGGCCTGGGTGCAGAGCATGGCGCCCTTGACCGTCACGGCCAGCATCAGATCGATGGCCGCCTCGTCAATCTCTTCAAGCGGCCGCATGCCGCCGGGAATGCCGGCGTTGTTGACCAGGATATCGACCGCGCCCAGTTGCTGCTGCGCGGCGGCAAACGCCTGGGCGACGCTGGCCCCTTGAGAGACATCGGCAATGCAGGCCAGGGCCTGGCCGCCGGCCTGCACGATGCGCGCCACGGTTTCCTGCGCCGCATCGGCATGCAGGTCGTTGACGATGATTGCCGCGCCGCGCGCGGCCAGCAGTTCGCAGTGGGCCCGGCCTATGCCCGAGCCCGCGCCCGTGACCAGCGCGATCTTTCCTTCCAGTGGACGGTACATGCGGCGCTCCCGGTTCAAGCCGCAATGCGGTGGGTGGCGGCATTGAAATGCACGACCGGACTCGAGGGGCTGTTGCACGAGCGCCGGACCTTGCCGACGACCAGCAAATGCGTGCCCAGCTCCTGGGTCCAGACCACGTCGCACTCCATGCTGGCCAGCGCGTCGGCCAGCACCGGCGCCTGGCCGCTCTCGCTGTGCCAGCGCTCGTCCGAGAAGCGCGCAATGCCTTGCGGCGCCTGCAGGAACTGGGCCATCACGGCGTCATGGCCCTCGCCCAGCACATTGGCGGCAAAGCGCCCGCTTTCCAGCAGCGGCGCGGTGAACGACGACTGGCGATGGGCAAAGAAACCTATCATCGGCGGCTCGGCGCAGACCGCCGTGAGGCTGGAGACAATCATTCCCGCCACCTTGTCGCCCTGGCCCGTGCTGACCGCGCAGATGCCCGCGGGCAGAGCGCGCAGCGCGGTCTTGAACTCGGCAATGGACACCACTTCTTCCTGGTCGCCATGGCTGATGTGGGCGCGCACCTGGCCCTGGGCGTCGACCCAGCCGTTGCGCTGGGCGTAGTCAAGCATGCGCGCAAAGCCCTCTTCCCATTCGGGCTCGCCCGCATGGCCGCTGACAAAGCGCAGCACCGAAGGCGCAAGCCGCACATGGGTGTCGCTCTCACGCCGGCCGATGCGGCTGATCGCCCGCTCCACCGCCTCGGGCGGCTGGGGGTCGATCAGCACATCGAGCCGCTTGAAATCCATGGGCTCGCGCAGGGACAGGGTCCCGGAATCGGACAGATGAAAGCGCATATGGGTCTCCTTAGGCGGCGGTGGCGACGCTGAGTTCGCCGACCTCTTTGCGGATCGCGGGAATGATGCGTTCGCCCCAGAGTTCGATCTGGCGCAGCATGGTCTTCTGGTCGAAATCGCCGAGCTGGGTCTGCAGCGCGATGTGCTTGGGGCGCAGGATGCTGATCTCTTCCAGCATCTTGTCTATCACCTGGTTGACCGAGCCCACGGGCAGGTTGGCACGCATCTGGTCAAAACTCATGTCGGTGGGCGAAGGCTCTTCCTGCACCATGTAGCCGTCCTCGCTTTGCGCGCGGCGGAACTTGAGGCTTTCGGAAATGCGCCGCTGGAAGCGCGCGTTGTCGAGGTAGGAATCGACTTCGGCGCGGTTGTCGGACGCGTAGGCGCAGCGCAGGAAACCGAACTTCACGTCGCGGTCCAGGTCCTTGCCGTTGTCCTCGGCCACCTTGTCCAGGCGCGCGCGCAGGCTGGTGATCGCGTCGTTGCCGTTGAGCAGCGCGGTGACAAACAGGTTGTGGTTCTCGCGCACGCCGCGGCCCAGCACCGTGGGGTTGCCCGAGGTGACCCACAGCGGGGGCATGGGGTTCTGCAGGCAGCGCACGGCAATCGAGCTTGGCGGCACATCAAGGTGCTTGCCGTGGTATTCGAAAATGCGTTCGCCCAGGCCCTTGGGAATGATGTCGAGGAACTCGTTGAAGATCTCGCCCGACTCGGCGATCTTCACGCCGAAGCGCTCGAATTCGAACTCCTGGTAGCCCGAGCCCACGCCCAGGTCGAGACGGCCGTTGGAGACCGTGTCGACAAAGCCGACTTCGGCCAGGAAGCGCGCGGGATGGTACAGCGGCAGGATGCACACGGCCGTGCCCAGGCGGATGCGGCTGGTCTTGGCGGCCACATGGGCGACCATCATCAGCGGCGAGGGCGACAGCGAGTAGTTGTTGAAGTGGTGCTCTGCATACCAGGCGCTGTGGAAGCCGGCCTGCTCCGCGACCACGGTCTGCTCGATCGAGTTCTGTATGACCTGCTGCGAACTCTGGTGATAGCCACGTTGCTGCGCGAGGATGAATACGCCGAATTCCATGGTGGTGCTTCCTTGTCTTGATACGCGTGAATCTGATAAATGATTCTAGGAAGGCCCGGCTCCGGCTGGAATGCATGAAAATCGAGGTTCTGTCCTGCGGATATTGGAGAAGTCATGGATCGGCTGCGTGCTATGGAGTTCTTTCTTTCGGTCTCGCAAACCAAGAATTTTTCAACGACGGCGCGCACATTCGGAGTTTCGGCCACGGCCGTTTCGCGGCTGATCACCGATTTCGAGGAGTCGCTGGGCGTCAAATTGCTGCTGCGTTCCACGCGCCAGATCATGCTGACCGAATCGGGCGAGGAATATGCGCGCCAGCTCGAAGGCATTCTCTGGAACATCAACGAGGCCCACTCCAGCATCACCGCGATACGCGAGGCGCCCAAGGGCCACCTGCGCGTGCACTCGCGCATGATGTTCGGCCTGGGCGTGCTGCCGCCGCTGATCGCGCGCTTTCGCAAGCTCTACCGCGACATCCACATCGAGCTGATCCTGTCGGAAACCCCGGCCGACCTGCGGCGCGACCAGATCGACATCGACTTTCGCATCTCGCCGCCGGTCGAGGCCGGCGTCAAGCGCCGCATCCTGTTTCGCAGCGCGCGCTATCTGGTGGCCGCGCCCGCCTACCTGCAAGGGCGCGCGCTGCCGCAAAAGCCCGCCGACCTGGGCGAGCATGACTGCCTGAACTACCTGCGGCCCGGCGGCGAAAGCGTCTGGCATTTCAGCCAGGCTGGCCAGATAGAGGACCTGGCATTCCAGCCGCGCCACGCCAGCAACAACGGCATGGCCTTGCTGGAGATGGCGCGCCTGGGCGAAGGCATTGCCCTGCTCGACGACTACACGGTGCATGCCGACCTGGAGCGCGCCAGCCTGGTGCGGCTGCTGCCCGACTACCAGGTGACCAACACCACCTACGAGGAAGGCATGTACGCGACGATTCTCGACACGCCCATGGTGCCTACCAAGCTGCGGCTGTTTCTCGACTTTGTCGTCGAGCATGTGTCGGGCGAGAGCAACCGTTTCATCGCGCTGGGCGACGAGCCCGCGGACCCGGCCGCCGCGCCGGCAGCCAGCGATCAGATCGGCGGCTGAATATCGCAGGCCG
>JBBKVU010000595.1:0-5650 GCA_037968595.1 Comamonas sp. | reverse complement strand
GCAGGCGCTGGGCGTGGACCTGTTGCTGCGCGCCCCCCGCGGCGTGCAGGTCACGCCCGCGGGGCGCACGCTGGTCCACCACGCGCGCCTGGTGCTGCAGCAGATGGACCGGCTGCAGGGCGAACTGGCCGAATACGGCGCCGGGCTCAAGGGCCATGTGCGCCTGCTGTGCAATACCTCGGCGCTGAGCGAACACCTGCCCCAGGTACTGGGCAGCTTTCTCGCCGCGCATGCGGGCATCTCGGTCGATCTGGAGGAGCGCGCCAGCAGCGCGATTGTCGCTGCGCTGCGCAACCAGCTGTGCGATATCGGCCTGGTTTCCGACTCCGTCGATCTGGCCGGCCTGCAGACCTTTGCCTTTCGCGCCGATCCGCTGGTGCTGGTCGTGCCGCGCGACCATGGGCTGGCGCAGCGCAGGTCAATTGCCTTGTCGGAGGTCGTCGACTGTGCCTTTGTCGGTCTGGTCGAAGGCAGCGCGCTGCAGGAACACATAGCGCAGCAGGCGCATCGGCTGGGCCGGCGGCTGAACTATCGCATCCGCCTGCGCAGCTTCGAGTCGGTGTGCCGCATGGTGGGCGAGGGCATTGGCCTGGGCATTGTTCCGCAGGCGGTTGCCGCGCGCCAGGCGCGCAGCGCCAGGCTCAGGCGCATTGCGCTGACGGACGACTGGGCGGCGCGAAATCTGGTGCTGTGCGTGCGCGATCTCGAGCTGCTGCCCGGGCCGGCGCAGCAGCTGGTACGCCATCTGCTGGCGCAGCGCCCATGAAAAAGCCCGCACGCGGCGGGCCTGGGTTGAGCAATCACCTATCAGGTGAACAGGGCGATCAGGATGATGATGGGGATGGGAATGCCCAGCAGGAACAGAAGAATGGAGCGCATGGTTGGTCCTTCAAAGGGTTGGGCCGGCCAGCTCGGGCCGGCGGTGGACAAAAGGGTTTAGAAAGCGTCGCGTTGGCGGCCACCCCAGGTGGCGGACAGGCTGGCGACAAAGGCACCGATCAGCAGGGCCACGAACAGCCACAGCATCGAGTGCGCAGCCACCTTGCGGGCGGTTTCGGCGGCTTCCTTGGCCTTGACTTCGGCTTCTTCCACCTTGGCCTTGGCCTGGGCGATCTGCTGCTGGGCCTGGTCAAACGATTTCTGCACGCGTTCCTGAGCCTGGGCCTGGGTCAGGCCGGTGCGCTCGCCGACCAGTTGTGCGACGTAGCGCGCGTCTTCTTCCGGCAGCTTGCCGGTTTGCAGCGCATTGGCATAGATGCTCGTGACTTCCTTGGCCACTTCGGCCGGCGAGCGCTGGCTTGGCGGCACGGTGGCCGGCGTTCCATCTGTGGTGGGGGCGGGGCGGAACAGGCCGTCGATCCAGTAGCCGAAACGGTTGGCCGAAGCACCCTGGCTGTCGCCGTTGCCTGCAACCGCACCGGTCGCGCCGGCAACTGCTGCCTGCACGCCACCGCCGACCACCGTGGCCGCGCCGGAGGCAACCGCGCCTGCGGCCTTGGCCGTACCGGAGATGGCACTGCCGGCCACGGAACCCATCAGCGCCACCATCAGCAAGGTTGCCAGCGACCAGGCCAGGAAGCCGTGGGCGGTGTCGCGGAAATAGACTTCATCGACCTGCACGCCCAGCCAGCGCGTGCGCAGGCGGCCGGCAATATAGCCGCCCACGCCAGCCGAGGCCAGCTGGGTGAACGCAAACCAGGCGGCGGCGGTCCAGCCGAAGGTTTCGCCTTCGACGCCGCGGCCTGACCAGACCGATACCGAGGACAGGCCCAGGCCTATGCCGAGAATGAACAGCAGCAGGGACAAGGCGGCGGCGGCAAGCGCGCCGGCGAAGATTGCAGCCCAGGAAACCCCAGATGCTTCGACAGCCCGAGAAAGGGCGGAAGGGGCGAGGGGATCGGGCTGGACGTAGTTAGGTGCCGTCATGGAGAGCCTTCCGGTTGGTTGGAAAAGTCCCATTTTTTGTGCGCCGTCCTGCCGTGGTTTGTAAGGAAATAGGAAGAAACGTATCCGATTCAAGCTCCTTTTTCTGCAGGAATGTCGCCGGCGCGCAGCAAGCAGCGGGATCACGGCGCTGGCTGAGGATGCAATGCGGGTTCGGCTTACATGGCGGCACGCGGCTTTGGTCAAAGGTCAGGATGGACAAGCAAAAACAAACATGCTCCACCATGAGGACCGCAATGAACAGAACTGCCACCGAGACCAGAACCGCCAAGCCCGTGCCCCCGATGCAGGCCAAGCGCGCGGCGATTGCCAAGGCCAAGGCGATTGCCGTGAACGTGCCGGCAAACATCGGCAGCACCCCCGCCACGCGCTTTCGCGGCGACGCCGACATCTTCGGCCGCCTGGTCGAAGACCATGACCGCCACCGCGCGCTGCTGGCGATGATCAGCGCCACGCAGGGTCACTCACCGGAGCGCGAGCGCCTGTTCGTTGAACTGGTCAAGGAGATCAAGGGCCACGCCGCAGCCGAGGAGCAGGCGCTGTGGTCCAGCGTGATGCGCAACCCCGAGACCACCGAGGAGGCCCGCCATGCGGTGGGCGAACACAAGGAAATGGACAAGATGCTCGCCGACCTGGCCGCGCGCGACATGGCTTCGCCCGGCTGGCTGCGGCGCTTTGCCACGCTGCGCGACGAGTATCTGCACCATATCCGCGAAGAAGAGCAGGAGCAGTTTGTCGCGGCGCAAAAACACCTGTCCGAAAGCGATGTGCGCTACATGCGCCAGGTGTTCAATCGCCGCAAGAAGCAAGAGAAGGCCGGCGCCACGGTGGAAAAGAAGCTGCAGAAATAGCGCGCGACCGGGCCGGGCAGGGCGGGGTCATATGCCGCCGTAGCCGCCGGCCTTCTTCATGCGGTACATGCTGTTGTCCGCGTGCTGCAGCAGCTCGTGCTCGCTGCTGCCGTGCGCGGGAAAGTTGGCGCTGCCTATGCTGGTCTGAATGCCTATCTGCTGGCCGTTGATCTCGAACGGCGCGTCAAACGTGTTGCCAATCGTGTGTTCGATGATCCACGCGCCGTCAATCGGCTCGCTGGACTCCAGCAGCACCACGAACTCGTCGCCGCCCACGCGCGCCACCGTGTCGTAGCTGCGAAAGCAGGCCTTGAGCCGCTGGGCAAAGGCCTTGAGCAGACTGTCACCGGCCGAATGCCCCAGCGAGTCGTTGATTTGCTTGAAGCGGTTCAGGTCCAGGTACAGCACGCACAGAAAAAGGCCTTCGCGCGCGGCACGCGCCAGTGCCTGGCACAGGCGGTCATGCAGCATGCTGCGGTTGACCAGCCCGGTGAGCGTGTCGAAATGCGCCATGAATTGCAGGCTGGCGTAGAGCCGTCGGCGCTCCACCGCCGAGGCCACCTGCGTGGCAATGCAGTGCAGCGTCTCCCGGTCCTGCGTGGCGCTGGCTGGGCTTTTGAGCACCAGCGCGCCCACCACGCCTTGCTGCGTGATCAGCGGCACGCCCAGCCAGGATGCGGCATCGTCGCCGTCAATTGCCCGCCGTGGCGCAGCCGCTTGCAGCGGGTCGCGCCAGCCATCCGGCGCCAAAATGATTTCCTCGCAAAGCGCTTGCACCAGGGCGCTGGGCGACTGGGTGCAGGCATTGCCTTCCAGCGCCAGGTAAGGGAACTCCAGCTGTTGACCGCTGGCATCGCGCAGGCCCACGGCAAACGCCAGGCAGGGCAGTAACTGGTCGATGATCTGGTGCACGCGCTCGAGCAGTTCGCGCATGTCCTTGGCCTCGTGCGCGGCTTCGGAAATGGCGTTGGTCGCGGTCTGCAAGGCCTGCGCACGCTTGCGCGCCGAAATGTCGCGCGCGACCGCAATCCTGACCTGATCGACCTCGGACCAGCGCGCCGACCACATCAGGTCGACCAGTTTTCCATCCTTGCGCACATAGCGGTTCTCGAAATGCAGATGGCTGTGCCCGGCCATGACCTGCTGCGCCGCCAGCAGGGTTCTTTCCCGGTCCTCGGGAGCCACCATGTCAAGCATGCGCCGGCCGACCATTTCCTGCGGCGTGTAGCCGAATATCGCTTCACAGGCCGCGCTGACAAAGACGAAATAGCCCTGTGCGTCCACCACGCAGACCGCGTCCAGCAGAAGATCCAGAATCGTGCTGAACAAGGGATCGTTTTTCTGCTGCATGGGAAGGTGTGGGGCCGAGGATTCAGGGTGAGCGTTCATGTCGTGGGTCCGTCAGGCACCGCAGAGGCTGTGGGCAGATGGAAAAAAAGCCACGTCCATCGGGCGATGGCGTGGCTTTCATGGACCGGCTGGCGCCTGATCAGTTCTTGTCGTTGCCCAGCTGCGGCAGGGCCGAGCCGCTGCCCATGGACAGCAGGCCGGTCTTGGCGTAGATCGCGAGCTTGTCGCGGGTGTCCATCAGGTCGAGGTTGCGCATGGTCAGCTGGCCGATGCGGTCGGCGGGCGAGAACGGTGCGTCCTCGACCTTTTCCATCGACAGACGCTCGGGCTGGTACGTCAGGTTGGCCGACTCGGTGTTCAGCAGCGAGTAGTCATTGCCGCGGCGCAGCTCCAGCGTCACGGTGCCGGTGATGGCGCGCGCGACCCAGCGCTGGGCGGTTTCGCGCAGCATGATGGCCTGGGGGTCGAACCAGCGGCCCTGGTACAGCAGACGGCCCAGACGCAGGCCGTTCATGCGGTACTGCTCGATGGTGTCTTCGTTGTGGATGCCGGTCACCAGGCGTTCGTAGGCGATGTGCAGCAGCGCCATGCCCGGGGCCTCGTAGATGCCGCGGCTCTTGGCTTCAATGATGCGGTTCTCGATCTGGTCGCTCATGCCCAGGCCGTGGCGGCCACCGATGCGGTTGGCTTCGAGGAACAGTTCGACCGGGTCTTCGATGCGCTTGCCGTTGAGGGCCACGGGGCGGCCTTCCTCGAAGGTCACCGAGACTTCCTCGGCCTTGACTTCGACTTCAGGCTTCCAGAACGCCACGCCCATGATGGGGTTCACGATGCGGATGCCGCTCGACAGCAGTTCCAGATCCTTGGCTTCGTGGGTCGCGCCCAGCATGTTGGAGTCGGTCGAGTAGGCCTTTTCGGCGCTCATCTTGTAGCCGAAACCTTCCTTGGTCATGAAGGCCGACATTTCAGCGCGGCCGCCGAGCTCGTCGATGAAGGCCTGGTCCAGCCAGGGCTTGTAGATGCGCAGCGCGGGGTTGGTGAGCAGACCGTAGCGGTAGAAGCGCTCGATGTCGTTGCCCTTGAAGGTCGAGCCGTCGCCCCAGATGTGGACGTCGTCTTCCTTCATGGCGGCCACCAGCATGGTGCCGGTCACGGCGCGGCCCAGCGGCGTGGTGTTGAAGTAGGTGATGCCGCCGGTGGAGATGTGGAAGGCGCCTGCCTGGATGGCGGCAATGCCTTCGTTGGCCAGCTGCGTGCGGCAGTCGATCAGGCGGGCCTGTTCGGCGCCGTATTCCATGGCCTTGCGCGGGATTTCATCGTAATCCGCTTCGTCGGGCTGGCCCAGGTTGGCGGTGTAGGCATAGGGCACGGCGCCCTTGTTCTTCATCCAGCGCAGCGCGGCGCTGGTGTCCAGGCCGCCGGAGAAGGCAATGCCGACTTTGTCGCCGACGGGAAGGGTTTTGAGGATGGTTTCCATATCAGTGCACTCTGGGTAAGAGAAAGGG
>JBBKVU010000594.1:0-4630 GCA_037968595.1 Comamonas sp. | reverse complement strand
GACCCGTTCTGCCCCGTGGGCAGCTTCGATCCGCTGGAAGCCCTGGCCACGGGCGTGCTCGCCGCGCAGCTTGACGCGCCTTTCGACCGCTGGTCCGAAGCGCTGTGCCGCGCAGACTGGCTGGGCCGCGGCGCGCAGGCGCTGCCGCTTTCGCCCGGCAGCAGCGCCGATCTGATCGTCTCCCACCAGGCCGACCACTGGGGCTTTCCTTCGCGCGCGCAATCGCGCCTGGTGCTGCGCCAGGGCCGGGTCGCGAGCGGCCAGGCAAATGCCGCCTGGTTCAGCGCATCACCGTCCATTCCCACCCTTGCAAGGAGCCTCGCATGAGCGCCAACCCACCCGGAATTGCCCAACCCCTGGCGCGCTACGCCGCCTGGCGGCGCGCGGGCGACATGGTGTTTCTCTCGGGAATCATTGCCGTCGATCCCGCGGCCGGCCGCATCGTGCACGGCTACGCCGACATTCCCGGTGACGCCGCCACGTTGATAGGCCGCAGCGGCGAGTTCAGCAGCGACATCAAGGAGGGGCCGATCCTGGCGCAAAGCTGGTATGTGCTGGACCGCATACGCCTGACCGTGGAAGCCGCGGGCGGCCAGATGTCGGACGTGATCAAGCTGGTGCAGTACTTCAGGAATCTCGACCACTTTCCGCAATACAGCCGGGTACGCAAGCTGTTCTTCCCCGGCGAGCCGCCGGCCTCCACCGTGGTCGAAGTCAGCGCCATGCTGCCCACGCCCGAAATCCTGATCGAAGTCGAGGCCACGGCCTGGCTGCCTCAGCGCTGACATTCCCCTGCCCACGAAAGACCTTCCCCATGCTGCATGGCTACACCCCACCCCACCGCTATCTGCCTTACCTGAGCTGGACCGAGATCGCCGATCTGCCCGACAAGGAAAACACCGTGATCGTGCTGGCCACGGGCGCGACGGAACAGCACGGCCCGCACCTGCCCTGCGCCGTCGACACGGTGATCAGCGCCGGCGTGGTGGGCCACGCGATGGCGCGCCTGCCGGCCCACGTCCCGGCCTTCGCGATGGCGCCCATCACCTACGGCAAGTCGGAAGAACACCTGCACTTTCCGGGCACCGTGACGCTCAGCGGCGAGACGCTGCTGGCAACGATGAACGAGATCGGCGAGTCGATCTACCGCGCGGGCTTTCGCAAGCTGCTGTTTGTCAACGGCCATGGCGGCCAGCCCCAGGTGCTGGAGATGTGCGCGCGCGAGCTGCGCCTGCGCCATGGCGATTTCATCGTCGTGCCCAGCTTCACCTGGCGTGTGCCGCATGTGGCCGGCAAGTACCTGTCGGACACCGAGAAGAAGCTGGCCATGCACGCCGGCCATGCCGAGACCGCGCTGATGCTGGCGCTGGCGCCCGACACCGTGCACATGGAGCGCGCGGTGGTGAACTACCCGCCGGTGTTCGACTCTCCGCTGCTGTCGCCCGACGGCCGCCCCGCCTGCGCCTGGAGCGCGCGTGACTTCGGCCCCAGCGGAATCATCGGCGACCCGCTGCCCGCGACCGCCGAGCAAGGCCTGGCGATTCTCGAATCCCTGGCCGTGAGCTGGGCCGCGGCGATCACCGAGCTGCACCAGCTGAAATGGGCCGCGCGCCCCGAGCCCACCTGGGGCCGCGCCAACCATACGGGCCATGTCGAGAGCGCCTCGGCGCTGGCCTGAAACCTGCGAATCCTTTCCTGTTCCGCCTCTGTCCTGCCCCTTTCGGAGTACTGCCATGATGAAGACTGCTTCCCGCCTTTCCCAACTTGGTGCAGCCGCCCTGCTCGCTCTTGGTGCCCTGGGCACCGCGCAGGCGCAGGAGAAGTTCACCTATATGACCAACTGGTACGCCCAGGCCGAGCACGGCGGCTTCTACCAGGCGCTGGCCACGGGCCTGTACAAGAAATACGGCCTGGACGCGACCATCAAGATGGGCGGCCCCCAGGTCAACATCGTGCAGATGATGGCCGCGGGCCAGGCCGACTGCGTGATGGGCTCCAGCGATCTGCAGATGATCCAGATGCGCGAAGGCGGCGTGCCCGTGACCAATGTCGCCGCGGTGTTCCAGAAGGACTTGCAGGTGCTGATCGCGCATGACGACGTGAAGAAGTTCGAGGACCTCAAGGGCAAGACGATTCTGATCGGCTCCTCGGCCCAGCGCGGCTACTGGCCCTGGCTCAAGGCCAAGTACGGCTTCAGCGATGCGCAGACCCGCCCCTACACCTTCAACATCCAGCCTTTCGTCGCCGACAGGAACACCGCCCAGCAGGGCTATCTGACGTCCGAGCCATTTGCGATCGCCAAGGCCGGCGTCAAGACCACCACGCTGATGTTCAGCGACCAGGGCTATCCCGCGTATGCGACCACGGTGTCCTGCATGGACAAGACGCTCAAGACCCGCGCCGCCGCGGTCAGCGCCTTCGTCAAGGCATCGATGGAAGGCTGGAAAAGCTACCTCGCCGACCCCGCGCCCGGCAATGCGCTGATCAAGAAGGACAACCCCAACATGAGCGACGAACAGCTGGCTTACAGCGTCGCCAAGCTCAAGGAAATGGGCATGGTCACGGGTGGCGACGCGGCCAGCATGGGAATCGGCGTGCTGACCGACGCGCGCGCAAAGGCCAGCTACGACTTCCTGGTCGAGACCAAGCTCATCAACCCGGCCAAGGTCAAGCTCGCCGACACCTACACCACCAGCTTCGTCAAGGACCTCAAGGTTCTGCCCTGAGCTTTCATCTGCCCTGAAACAGAGGCCAGTCCTCATTCATCGAAAGGCGACCATGCACCCCGCTGAGACCCCGAATGCCGCCACGCCCGCCGTGGAAGTGCTATCGGCAGAGAAGACCTACCCCAACGGCACGCAGGCGCTGCTGCCCGTGGACCTGTGCATAGAGGAAGGCGAATTCGTCACCTTGCTGGGCCCCTCGGGCTGCGGCAAGAGCACGCTGCTGAAGATGGTGGCCGGACTGCTCGAGCCCACCGACGGCCGGCTGCACCTGTGGCGCAAGCCCGTGGCGCAGCTGGGCGAAAGCGGCAAGAAGATGGCCTTTGTGTTCCAGTCGCCGACGCTCATGCCCTGGGCCAGCGTGCAGACCAATGTGCGCCTGCCGCTCGATCTCGAAGGCGTGCCGCGCCAGGAGGCCGATGCGCGGGTCAGCGAAGCGCTCGCCCTCGTGGGCCTGTCGAAGTTTGCCGACGCACTGCCGCGCGCCCTCTCAGGCGGCATGCAGATGCGTGTCTCGATCGCACGCGGCCTCGTCACAGAACCCGATCTGCTGCTGATGGACGAGCCCTTTGGAGCGCTCGACGAAATCACCCGACACAAGCTCGACGCCGATCTGCTCGCCCTCTGGCAGAAGAAGGGACTCACCGTCGTCTTCGTCACCCACTCCATCCACGAGGCGGTGTTCCTCTCATCCCGGGTGGTGATGATGGCCGCCCGGCCGGGCCGCGTGGTGGAAACCTTCGCCATCGATGAGCCCTATCCACGCACGGCCGATTTCATGGTCACACCCGGGTTTACCCAACACGCCAAGCAGTTGCAGGACAGCCTGTTGCGCGCCAGCCAGGCCACAGAAGAGGAGCAGACATGAACTCCAGTGCAGCCGCCCTCACCGACCACATACGCGGCAAACGCGCGTCAGGCAACCCTGCGGCCACCGTTCCCGTCACGGCCACACCCGCCCAATCGGCCCCAAGCGTCAAACACGCTAGCGCAACCCCACGCCAACCCAAAAAACACATCCCGTTGATGATGCGACCCCGGTTTCAGCGCGTCGCCTACCCCCTGCTCGTGGGCTTGGTGTTGCTGGCGGTCTGGCAGGGCCTGGTGACCGGATTGGCGTTACCGCCTTACCTGGTGCCATCGCCGGCGCTGATGTTCCAGACCCTGATCACCGAGTGGGCCAGCCTGGGCGCGGCCCTGTGGGTCACCGTCAAGATCACCTTGCTGGCATTTCTGGTGGCTACGGTCGCCGGTGTGCTCATCTCGTTCTTGTTCGTGCAGAGCAAAGCGATTGAAACGGCGCTGTTTCCGTTCGCAGTGCTGCTCCAGGTCACGCCCATCGTGGCGGTGGCGCCCCTGATCATCATCTGGGTACGCGACCCGACCGCATCGATGGTGATCTGCGCGGCGCTGGTCGCGCTGTTTCCCATCATCAGCAACACCACACTCGGTCTGCGCAGTGTGGAGCCCGACCTACAAAGCTACTTCCAGCTCAACCGCGCCACCCGACTGCAAACCCTCGTGCGCCTGCGCATACCGAGCGCCCTGCCCTACTTTTTTGGCGGCCTGCGCATCTCCAGCGGCCTGGCGCTGATCGGCGCCGTGGTGGCCGAATTTGTGGCTGGCACGGGTGGCAGCGGCGCCGGCCTCGCTTACCAGATCCTGCAAGCGGGCTTTCAACTCACCCTCCCGCTAATGTTCGCCGCCTTGCTGCTGATCTCGCTCACTGGCGTTGCGCTTTTCGGACTTATGGCCTGGCTGTCCAAGCTGGCCTTGAGCGGCTGGCACGCCAGCGAAACCTCACACAGCTAACCCCTCAACCTTAAAAAATTCTCACGCCACTGCCCCACCGAAGTGTGGCGAGGATCCACTCTGGAGAACGACATGACCACCACCCTCGAAAAGAC
>JBBKVU010000593.1:0-4931 GCA_037968595.1 Comamonas sp. | reverse complement strand
CCACGGCCGCCGCGCGTTCGGCGTCGTGCGCGGCCTTGTCGGGATAGCGGTAGGCCAGTGCGCGCTGGCGCCGGATTTCGTCCCTGGCGCGCTGCTCGGCCTGCAGTTGCTGGCGGCGCTGCGCCGCCTGGGCTTCGCGCTCGGCCTCGGTCAGCGTCGGGCCGATGCGCGTGCGCTCCACGCCCGAAGGTCCCAGCAGACGCTGTTCACGGTCCACGCAGGCGGCAATGGGGCGGTCGGCGGTCAGCCGCCGGCCCTGGGCATCGGTGCAGCTGTAGATGCCCACCTCGGGCGCATTCAGCGCCATCGCTGGAGCAGCCACGAAGGTCGCCGCCGCGGCTACGGCCGCCCCCCAGACTCTCGCGATGATGGACACCAAATGCATGAACCGGATTACCCCTTGTCGTTGACTCCATAGCGCTGGCGATAGGCCAGCACGCGCGCATGGTGTTCCTGCATGGATTGTCCTGCATCACCACTGCCCTGGTCCAGATAAAGCAATAAGTCGGCCAGGTTGGCAATGGTGCAGACCTGCATGCCCAGCTGGTGGCGCACATACTGCACCGCGCTGTGCGGCACGTCCTGGCCGTTCTCGGTGGCCATTTCCTGGCGGTCCAGCGCAATCGCCACGGCATGGGGAATCGCACCCGCCGCCTTGATCAGCGCAATCGATTCACGCGCCGCCGTGCCCGCCGACATCACGTCGTCGATGATCAGCACCCGGCCCTGGAGCGGCGCGCCGACCAGGCTGCCGCCTTCGCCATGGTCCTTGGCTTCCTTGCGGTTGTAGGCAAACGGCACGTTGCGGCCCTGGCGCGCGAGTTCCACGGCCACGGTCGCGGCCAATGGAATGCCCTTGTAGGCCGGACCAAAGACCATGTCGAACTCGACGCCGCTGGTAATGATGGCTTTTGCATAGAATTCTGCCAGCCGGCCCATTTTGGCGCCGTCATCGAACAGGCCCGCGTTGAAGAAATACGGGCTCATGCGCCCGGCCTTGGTCTTGAATTCGCCAAAGCGCAGCACGCCTGCGTCCACGGCAAACCGCACAAATTCCAGCGCCAAAAGATTCTTGTCGTCCTGACGCGCGTCACCTATCACCATTGGATCCATCCTTGTTCAAATTAACCAGCCTCAACCTCAACGGTATCCGCTCCGCCACGACCAAAGGCGTCGAGTCCTGGATCGCGGCCACTGCGCCGGATTGTATTTGCGTGCAGGAAGTCAAGGCCCAGGCCGCCGATATAGCCGGGCGCTTCGAAGTGCTCGCCGGCTTGCGCGGGCACTTCCATTTTGCCGAGAAAAAGGGTTATTCGGGCGTGGGCATCTACAGCCGGCACGAGCCCAGCGACGTGGTCATTGGTTTCGGCTCGCATGAATTCGACGCCGAAGGCCGCTATGTCGAGGCGCGCTTCGACACCCCCACGCGCAAGCTGTCCATCATCAGTGCGTACTTTCCCAGCGGCTCGTCGGGCGAGCTGCGCCAGAGCGCGAAGTTCCGCTTTCTGGCAGAAATGCACACCCATCTGATGCGCATGAAGGGCGAGCGCGAGTTCATCCTGTGCGGCGACATCAACATTGCCCACCAGAACAACGACCTCAAGAACTGGCGCAGCAACCAGAAAAACAGCGGTTTCACGCCCGAGGAACGCAGCTGGATGACAACTTTGTTGCACACAAGCGAGCCTAGCGGCGGCCTGATTGACGTTTACCGTCACCTGTGCCCCGACACCACCGATGCCTGCTACACCTGGTGGAGCAACCGCGGCCAGGCCTATGCCAACAACGTGGGATGGCGTCTGGACTACCACCTGGCGACGCCGGCGACGGCGGCGCTGGCGCGCGCCGAGCACATCTACAAGGATGTGAAGTTCTCGGACCACGCGCCGATCACGGTGGATTACGACTTCACGCTTTGAGGCGCCGCGGGCATCAGACGGTGGGCACGGTGCCGCCGTCGATCAGATGCTCCGAACCAGAGATCGACGCCGCGCGCGGCGACACCAGAAAGATGAGGCGCTGCGAGTGGCTCGGGCGCATCGTCTTGCGCGCCGCCGCGGGCGCTGAAAACGCACGGCTGCGCCGGTGTCAGTAGAGGTCATGCCGGACAGCATGGTCGTAGTGGGTGTTGATCTCCTCGACCTGCGCCTCGCCGATCTCGGTCGGGGCGTCTCCCATCCGGGCCAGCGCCGCCATCATGCGCCCCACCGTCGGCAGCGCCTCGCGCTCGTTGCTGGCGCTTGCGCTCCACAGCCCCGCGCGGTTGATGGCCTTGCCGCAATGCAGCAGCACTTCATCGATGCGCACCACGGTCGCGGTCTTGGGCCGGCGCCCTTTCTCGCGCAGCTCGTCCAGCAGTTCCTCGGCTGTCGAGACGCGGCCGCGGCCGTTGATGCGCAGGAAGATCTCCAGGCCGGGAAACAGGAACAGCATCGCAAGGCGCTCGTCACGCTCGAGGTTGCGCAGCGACTCGATGCGGTTGTTGCCGGGCCAGTCGGCAAAGGCCACCGTCTGCGGGTCCAGCACATGCACGAAGCCGGCATGGCCGCCGCGGGGCGAGGCGTCCAGGCCGCGCTCGCTGCCCGTGGCCAGGCAGAAGAAGGTCGCGACCTTCAGGTATTCGAGGTGGAAATCGACCAGCCGGTCGAGCACCGCCTTCTGGATCATCTCGGAGGGCGGCGCATAGAGCTGGTTCAGGTCGGGCATGTCTTTCATGGCCGCGCCTGCACGAACGCCCGCAGCTGCGGATTCCTGATCTCCAGCACGTTGAACAGCCCGATCGCGCGCAGCGCGGGAAGCGCGGCTTCGATGGCGCTCAGCACGGCAAGACGCTCCTGGGCCGTGAGGGCCGGATCGTCCAGGGCCGCCGCATTGGCCAGAAATGCGCCGACCGAACCCTTGCGGACGGTCGTGCCGTTGATGTGAACTTCGTTGACGTCGTCTGGAAGGATGTCCTGTGCGCGCATGGGCCGCTCTCCTGAATATGTGGGCTCCAGCCTAAGGACAAACCCCGTGGCGGCTGTAAACTTAATCAGCCATTCAATAGCTCCCAGCCGCCATATTCACCATGTCCGATCCGATACTGCAACTGCGCGACTTCGTCGACATGGCAACCGGCCCCATCGTGCTGGCGGCCGGCGCAAGCCTGGAGGAGGAGCTGGCGTCCGGCCCGCACCAGCATGCGCGCGGTCAGCTGTTCGGTTCGCTGCGCGGACTGCTGTCGGTGGGACTGGAAAACGGCATGTGGATCGTGCCCGCAATCCATGCCGTGTGGCTGCCGCCACACACCGTCCATTCGGGCCGATCGCACGGCCCGTATAACGGCTGGAGCGTCTATGTCGCCGAAGCCGCCTGCGCCCACCTGCCGCAGCAGGCCTGCACCATTCGCATCTCCGGCCTGCTGCGCGAGGCCGTGCTGCGGGCCTGCTCCTGGGCCCCGGACTCTCTGGAACCCTTGGGGACGGCGCGCTCGCATGTGGCGGCCGTGATACTCGAGGAGATCCGCAGCCTGCCCGTCGAGCCCTTCGGCCTGCCGCTGCCGCGTGATCCGCGGCTGCAGCGCATCGCGCAGGCGCTGATCGCCCATCCCGCCGACGACCGGGATCTGCAGCGCTGGTCGGACTGGGCGGGCGTCAGCTCGCGCACGCTGAGCCGGCGTTTCGTGCGGGAGACCGGCTTCAATTTCACCGCCTGGCGGCAGCGCGCCCGCCTGATGCGCTCGCTGGAAATGCTGGCCGCGGGCATGCCCGTGACGGCCATCGCGCTGGACCTGGGCTATTCGACCGCCAGCGCCTTCATCGGCTTGTTCCGGCGCAGCTTTGGCGAGACGCCGGCGGCGTACCGCGCACGCCTTTGACGGCTGGCCTGCGGGCGGCTAGTTGCGGGCGTCAGGCGCTTGGCGACGGCGGTGCGGGCAGAAACTTCGACGGCGTGAGGCCGAACTGGCGCTTGAACGCCTGCGTGAACGCGCTGTGGCTTTCATAGCCGCAGTCCAGCGCCACGCGCATCAACGGCTGGCCGCAGACGATGGCCGCCATGGCCCCGAGCAGCCGCGCCTGCAGCTGCCACTGGCCGAAGTTCATTCCCGTGCTCTTGCTGAAATGCCGGTGGAAGGTCTTGGTACTCATGGCCAGCGAGCGCGCCCAGTCGTCCGCCGAACGGCCCTGCGCGGGGTGGTCGGTGATGGTGCGGCAGACGCCGGCAATGTGCGCGTCATCGGGCCAGGGCAGATGGAAAGGCAGCGCCGCAGGCACGCGCAGCTCCTGCAGCAGCAGGGACGCGAGCAACTCGCCGCGCGGCGTCTCGCAGACCTGGGTGCCCAGGGCCGCCGCCGCGGAAATCAACTCGCGCAGCAGGGGCGACACATGGACCACGCAGTCCGTGTCCGGCAGGGCGCGCGCCGCATCGGGCAGCACCAGTACGCTGCGTATGCGCGCCGCGCTGCGCATCAGGATGCGGTGGCCGACATGGGGCCGCAGCCATACGGCGGTGGTCGGCGGCACGATCCAGCGGCCGGTCGTGGCCTCGACCACCATCACGCCGTCAAGCGCATACAGCAGCTGGCCGCGCGCATGGCGATGGAAGTCGACGGCAAAGCCGGCCGGGTAGTCCGCGGCCACGCCCGTCATCCACGAGGAGAACGCCGAATGGTCATGGGGGTCGGTGGAAGTCAAGGCAAATCCTGGCGCGGGATGTCCATTTGCATATAGGGATCGTCCAATTGTATGAAGTCAGACGGTCAGCGCACGATTACGCTAGGCTTTTCTCCGGAATCTTCGCCATGTACATGCCCTGCCCGCTGCGACTACCGCTGCTGACCCCTCGTCGGGGTCAGTGCGCAGCCGCCTGCGCCATGACCTGTCCTGATTTCCCCTGACCCCGACTCCAGCCAGCTGCATATGCAGGGGAAATCAGGCCTGTCCTTCCATGTC
>JBBKVU010000592.1:0-2617 GCA_037968595.1 Comamonas sp. | reverse complement strand
GGCCTGTGGACCTGCACGGCCATGGGTGCGCGCGGCATCACGCTGGCGCTGCTGTGCGCCGAACTGCTGGCCGCGCGCCTGCACGACGAGCCGCTGCCGCTGGACGCCAGGCTCGCCCAGGCACTGTCGACCCAGCGGCTTGGCGCCTGACCAGGGCGTTTTCGGCGCGGTTCGGCAACCACGCCGAAAGCCGCGGCCAATCGGCCGCCAGGCCGCGCCAGTGCTTGCGCATAAGCTTATTCGCATAAAGGAAGCACAAAACAATAGTTTGCCCGGCGGCTGTCCGGGCCTACATTTCCCAGCATGCATGCATTGAGCGCTCTCCCCACACCCGCCGCACGACGGCGCAGTGCGCTCACGCGACTTTCCTGCATTTGCGCCCGCCTGCCGCAGGCTTCCCGCGGCCCGGCAGGGCTTCACCGGTTTTCGCACTGAACCGCCATGTACCAATACACCCCCTTTGACCAGGAATTCGTGAAGCTGCGCGCCGATCAGTTCCGTGACCAACTCGAACGCTGGCAAGCCGGCAAGCTGCCGGAAGACGACTTCCGCCCGCTGCGCCTGCAAAACGGCTGGTATGTGCAGCGCTACGCGCCCATGCTGCGCGTCGCCGTGCCCTATGGCGAGATCGCCAGCCGCCAGATCCGCGTGCTGGCGCGCATTGCGCGTGAATACGACGAACCCGAGGCCGAAGTCTTCAAGGCCGCGATGGAAGGCCAGGGCCTGCTGGGCACGACCTTCCTGCCCAAGAACTGCGCCCATTTCACGACACGCACCAACGTGCAGTTCAACTGGATTCCGCTGGCCAAGGCCGCCGACGTGATGGACCTGCTGGCCAGCGTAGACCTGCACGGCATCCAGACCAGCGGCAACTGCATACGCAACACCACCACCGACGCCCTGGCCGGCGTGGCCGTCGACGAGCTCGTCGATCCGCGCCCCTATGCCGAAATCCTGCGCCAGTGGACCACGCTGCACCCCGAGTTCGCCTTCCTGCCGCGCAAATTCAAGATCGCCATCAGCGGCGCTCAGGAGGACCGCGCGGCCACGGGCTGGCACGACGTGGGTCTGCATGTGGTGAAGAACGCCGCCGGCGAAGTCGGCTTCAAGGTGTTTGTCGGCGGCGGCATGGGCCGCACGCCGGTGATCTCCACGCAGATCCGCGAGTTCCTGCCCTGGAACCAGGTGATGAACTACATCGAGGCCATCGTGCGCGTCTACAACGAGCACGGCCGGCGCGACAACAAGTACAAGGCGCGCATCAAGATCCTCGTCAAGGCCGAGGGCCAGCAGTACATCGACGACGTCGAAGAGGAATACCGCCAGATCGTCGAGATCGACGGCGGCCCGCACACCATTCCCCAGGCCGAGCTGGACCGCGTCAAGGCCTGCTTTGTCGATCCGCAGCTGCCGGCACTGGCCGCGCTGTCGGCGGAGGAAGTCGAGCAGTCGCTTGCCACCCACTCGGCCGCCGAACCCGGCTTCGCGCGCTGGCTGGCGCGCAACGTGCACCCGCACCGCAATCCGCAGCTGCGCGCCGTGACGCTGTCGTTCAAGCGCCCCGGCCAGTCGCCGGGCGACGCCACGGGCGACCAGCTTGACGCGCTGGCCGCGCTGATGGACCGCTTCTCGGCCGGCGAGGCACGCGTCACGCATGACCAGAACGTGCTGCTGCCCTGGGTGCCGGTGAGCGAGCTGTTTGCCCTGTGGCAACAAGCCCGCGCGCTCGGCCTGGCCAGCGCCAACGTGCAGTTGCTGACCGACATGATTGCCTGCCCCGGCGGCGACTTCTGCGCGCTGGCCAATGCGCGCTCGCTGCCGATTGCCGAAGCCATCACCCAGCGCTACCAGGACCTCGACGAGCTCGACGACATCGGCCCCATCGACCTGCACATCAGCGGCTGCATCAACAGCTGCGGCCACCATCACAGCGGCCACATCGGCCTCCTGGGCGTCGACAAGGACGGCAAGGAGTGGTACCAGGTCACGCTGGGCGGCTCGGACGGCTCGCTGCTGTCGGGCGCATCGGTCGCGGGCAAGGCGATAGGCCCGTCGTTCTCGGCGGCCGAAGTGCCCGACGTGATCGAAGCCGTGCTGGCCACCTACCGCGATCAGCGCCAAGCCGGCGAGCGCTTCCAGGACACCGTGCGCCGTCTGGGCCTGGATGCGTTCAAGGAAGCCGGCAAGGCCGCGCGCCACCCCGCTGCCGTTGAAGCCGAAGCCACGGCCTGAGTTCCCGGTCCACAAAAATCCGCTCGAGACGATGAAAATCCTAGCTTCCCACGAACACCAGGCGCCCGCCGAGGGCGACGCCAGCCAGGTGGCGCTGGCCAACGATGCCGATGCGCTGGCCCTGCCGCTTGAAGGCGTGACGCGCATCGATCTGCACTTTCCGCAGTTCACCGACGGCCGGGCCTTCAGCCAGGCCTACCTGCTGCGCCGCCGCCGCGGCTTCACGGGCGATCTGCGCGCCACCGGCGATGTGCTGATCGACCAGCTGGTGCAGATGCAGCGCACCGGCTTCAGCAGCGCCGTGCTGCGCGCCACCCCGCTGCCGTTGAAGCCGAAGCCACGGCCTGAGTTCCCGGTCCACAAAAATCCGCTCGAGACGATGAAA
>JBBKVU010000591.1:0-4157 GCA_037968595.1 Comamonas sp. | reverse complement strand
GCCCATGATGCGCGGCGCGACGCCGGCCGTGGCCATGCCGACCACGCGGGCGCGCGGCACCAGGCCGTACTTGGCGGCGTTGGCTTCGTCGGCCAGCAGCAGCGCGCAGGCGCCGTCGTTCACGCCCGAGGCATTGCCGGCCGTGACGGTTCCGTCGGCACGCACCACGCCCTTGAGCTTGGCCAGCGCTTCGATGGTCGTGGCGCGCGGATGCTCGTCCTGGCTGACGATGATGGCATCGCCCTTCTTCTGGGCAATCGACACCGGCACGATTTCCCGCGCCAGGTGGCCGGCGGCAATGGCCGCCGCGGCATTGATCTGGCTGGCCAGAGCCATGCGGTCCTGGGCTGCGCGCTCGATCTTGAAGTCGTCGGCGACGTTCTCGGCGGTTTCGGGCATGGAATCCACGCCGTACTGCGCCTTCATCAGCTTGTTGACGAAGCGCCAGCCTATGGTCGTGTCATACACGGCGTTGTTGCGGCTGAAGGCGCTTTCGGCCTTGGGCATGACGAAAGGCGCGCGGCTCATGCTTTCGACGCCGCCGGCAATCATCAGGCCCGCCTCGCCGGCCTTGATGGCGCGCGCGGCGACGCCCACGGCGTCCAGGCCCGAGCCGCACAGGCGGTTGATGGTCGCGCCCGGCACTTCCAGCGGCAGGCCGGCCAGCAGGCCCGACATGCGCGCCACGTTGCGGTTGTCTTCACCGGCCTGGTTGGCACAGCCGTAGATCACGTCGCTCACGGCAGCCCAGTCCACCCCGGGATTGCGCTCCATCAGCGCCTTGATCGGCAGCGCGCCCAGATCGTCGGCGCGCACGCTCGACAGCGCGCCGCCGTAGCGGCCGAAGGGGGTGCGGATCGCATCGCAAATAAAGGCCTGGTTCATGGTGTCTCCTGAATGGGTCGAATGAAATAAATGGGGCGGTGGCGCGGACTCAGGCCTGGATAGGCAGGCCCACGAGCTGTTCGAGCTCGGCATGGGTCAAGCCGGGCACCATGTCGACCAGCTTCAAGCCGTCGGCCGTGCATTCGAGCGTCGCCAGGTCGGTGTAGATGCGCTTGACGCAGCCAATGCCCGTGAGCGGATAGCTGCACTGCTGGACAATCTTGCTTTCACCCTTCTTGGTCAGCAGGTCCATCATCAGCCAGGTCTGCTTGGCGCCAATCGCCAGGTCCATGGCACCGCCGACGGCGGGAATCGCGCCGGGCTCGCCGGTGCTCCAGTTGGCCAGGTCGCCCGTGGCCGACACCTGGAACGCACCCAGCACGCAGATGTCGAGATGGCCGCCGCGCATCATCGCGAAGCTGTCGGCATGGTGGAAATAGGCGCCGCCGGGCAGCAGCGTCACGGGCTGCTTGCCGGCGTTGATCAGGTCGTAGTCTTCGGCGCCAGCGGCCGGTGCCGGGCCCATGCCCAGGATGCCGTTCTCGCTTTGCAGGATGACTTCGCGGCCTGCGGGAATGTGGTTGGCCACCAGCGTCGGCTGGCCGATTCCCAGGTTCACGTAGGCGCCGTCATGGATGTCTTCGGCGACGCGCTTGGCAAGTTCGTCTTTGCTGCGTTTTTGATAGCTCATGTGGTTCTTTCCTTGTCGCGCGCCGCTCAGGCGGCTTTCTTGATGCCGCCGGCCTGGGTCGCGACGCGCTCCACGCGCACGATCTGGCTGACAAAGATGCCCGGCGTGACGATGCTTTCGGGGTCCATCTGGCCGAGCTCGACGATTTCGTGCACGGTCGCCACGGTGTGGCGCGCGGCCATGGCCATCACGGGGCCGAAATTGCGTGCCGACATGCGGAAGTTCAGGTTGCCCCAGCGGTCGCCCTGCTCGGCCTTGATCAGCGCCACATCGCCGTGGATCGGGTACTCGAGCACGTAGTGCTTGCCGTTGATTTCACGCGTTTCCTTGCCCGCTGCCAGCTCGGTGCCGTAAGCCGTGGGGCAGAAGAACGCTCCGATGCCGGCGCCGGCGGCGCGCAGGCGCTCGGCCAGATTGCCCTGGGGCACGAGCTCGAGCTCGAGCTTGCCGCTGCGGTACAGGCCGTCAAACACCTGGCTGTCGACCTGGCGCGGAAAGCTGCAGATGATCTTGCGCACGCGGCCGGTCTTGAGCAGGGCCGCCAGGCCTTCCTCGCCATTGCCGGCATTGTTGTTGACCACGGTGAGGTCACGCGCGCCGTGCTCTATCAGTCCGTCAATCAGCTCGATGGGAATACCGGCCGTACCGAAGCCACCAATCAGTACTGTGGCGCCGTCTTTCACTTCGGACAGCGCCTGGGCCACCGAGTCGGCAATCTTGTTGATCATGTATGCGTCTCCTGGGGATCAAAAATCCTGGCAAATGTTCGCCTAAAGAACAAATGTTCGTATAATGAATTATAGAGAGGCATCCCATGACCGTCCAGCCCCCCACCCAAGACCCCAAGCCCGGTGACAGCTATGTGCAATCGTTTGCGCGCGGCCTGGGCGTGATTCATTCATTCAGCGCCGACGCGCCGCAGCAGACGCTCAGCGAAGTCGCGGCGCGCACGGGCCTCACGCGCGCCGGCGCGCGCCGCATCCTGCTGACGCTGCAGACGCTGGGCTATGTGGAAAGCGACGGCCGGCTGTTTCGGCTCACGCCGCGCATACTGGAGCTGGGCTTTGCCTATCTATCTTCCATGCCGCTTTGGAATTTGGCGGAGCCGGTGATGGAAGCCGTGGTCGACCAGGTGCGTGAATCGTGCTCGGCCGCGGTGCTTGACGGCCTGGACGTGGTCTATGTGATGCGCGTGCACACCCACAAGATCATGCGTTCCCACCTGGGCATAGGCTCGCGCCTGCCGGCCTGCTGGACATCGATGGGGCGCATGCTGCTGGCCGGGCTGTCCGACGAGGCGCTGGCAAGCCGCCTGCAGACGCTCAAGATGGAGCGCTTCACGCAGCACACCATAGTCGAGCTGCCCGAACTGACCGAGCGCATACGCCAGGCACGCAGCCAGGGCTGGTGCCTGGTCAACCAGGAGCTCGAGGAAGGTCTGATCTCGCTGGCCGCGCCGCTCACCAACCGCGCCGGCCAGACCGTGGCCGCACTCAACATCAGCGGCCAGGCCAACCGCACCAGCGCCGAAGTCATGCAGACGCAGATGCTGCCGGTGCTGCTGCAGGCCGCGCGCGCGATCTCGCAGCGCCTGGGCGCGGCGCTGGACTGAACGGAAACAGAGGGCCGCAAGAGGGCTTGCACCGAGGGCCGGCAAGCGCGCATCTGCGTATAAAGACATGAACCCGACACATTGGCATGATGCCAATGCGATCCGTGGCTGCCGAACTTATGAGGTCATGACTTATGCAATCCCCCTCTTCCTGGTCGGCCCTGCCCCTGCAACCGCTGCGCGGTGTGCGCATCCTGAGCCTGGCGCTGAACCTGCCCGGCCCGGCGGCGCTGCGCCGCTGCGCCGCCATGGGCGCGCAATGCACCAAGCTTGAACCCCTGGCCCCGACCGGCAGCGAAAGCGCCGACCCGGTGCAGACCTATTGCCCCGAGGCCTACAACGCCTTGCACCAGGGCATCAACCGCCTGCAGGCCGACCTGAAATCGCCCGACGGGCAAGACCAGCTGCACGCCGAGCTCGCGCGCAGCGATGTGCTGCTGACTTCGTTTCGGCCCGCGGCGCTGCACAAGCTGGGACTGGACTGGGACACGCTGCAAAAGCGCTACCCGCAGCTGTCGATGGTGCGCATCTTTGGCGCCACCGGCGTCGGTGCCGACACGCCCGGCCATGACATCACCTACCAGGCCGAAGCCGGTCTGCTGCACAGCGGCCAGATGCCGGCCTCGCTGATGGCCGACATGACGGGCGCGCTGATGGCCAGCGAAGCCATCCTGCAGGCGCAGATGCACAGGTTGCGCTCGGGCGCGGGCGCGCTGCTGGACATAGGCCTGTTTGAAGCCGCGCAATGGCTGGCCCAGCCGCTGCATTGGGGGCTTTCGGCCCCGCAGGGCGATGTGGGCGGCGCGCATGCGGGCTACCGCACCTACCGTTGCCAGGACGGCATGGTGGCGATTGCCGCGCTAGAGCCGCATTTCGCCGCCCGTCTGTGCGCCGCCGCGGGCCTACCCGCGCGCGGCGACGTGGCCACCATGCGCGAAGCCACGACGCATGAAGCGATCACCCGCTTTG